>NZ_CEYLVT010000096.1:5881-26847 GCF_982860115.1 Moorena sp. | reverse complement strand
AGGGAGCAGGGAGCAGGGAGCAGGGAGCAGGGAGCAGGGAGCAGGGAGCAGGGAGTAGGGAGTAGGGACTAGGGAGCAGGGAAGTCAGAAGAGGGAACTTCGGAATAGCGATGCAGCGCTGCATCGCTAAAAACCCTTACACTACTCGCTGCCTAACCCACCCAACCCTTGGATGTAAGCAAAGTTAAAAAAACAGTCTCTGCTAAGCTGATGCGCATTTAAATTGGTTTTTCCCTGTTCCGAGATCCGCTGTTCCCTTTGAGCAATTTAGGTATCCCAATCTAAATGCTGAACAGCTTAGCTAGTGATATCAAAGCCCAAACCAAATCAATCCACCCAGGGTTAAACTCACCAAACCAACAGCTAGCCAGACGAATTGATTATCCTTAGTGTTAATCTCAGCAGGATCTAGGGGTTCTGGTGCCAAGCCTAGGCTAGGCTGCTTGCGATCGCTAAAAGACCTATACACATAACTCTCCCGGTCGTCACTTTCTGCGATCGCACCTAAGTCAGGAATATTGGTCATCCATTCTGCTGGTCTAGTAAGCTGAGGAGCTTGCAGAATATAGAGTAAATCTTTACCTTGTTTGGAGGTATCTAGGTCAGGATGGCTAGTCAACTGTTGGCAAAGTGCGATCGCTTCCGCTTTTTGCCCAGCTGCCTCATAAGCCATCACCAACCACATTTGCACCTCTCCCCCTAGCCCAGAGGATAGATTTACCAGATTTCTGGCTGTGCTCAAATGCTCTATAGAAGCACGATATTCTCCTCGTTCAAATGCGGCTTTTCCTGACTGGTACTCAAGGTAAAATTTTTCATTAGCCATTAGTCATTCTTTAATTATTAATTGTTAATAATTAATTCTTTAATTATTAATTTATATTTTCAATTAACAATTTCCTAGTTGCCATTTGCCATTTTTCCTTACTTGGTAAATGCTGATCCGACAATCATCGAACCAATTCCTTCATCGGTGAAGATTTCCAGGAGCAGGGCATGGGGAATGCGACCATCAATAATATGAGCCGCACGTACCCCTTGGGCAAGCGATCGCACGCAGCAGTTTACCTTAGGAATCATCCCACCAGACACTACCCCAGTGTCAATCAACTCCCGTGATTGTTGAATATCTAGCTGAGGAATCAGGCTAGATGGGTCTTTAGGATCCTTCAAAACCCCAGGGGTATCAGTCAGCAAGATCAACTTTTCTGCTTCTAAAGCAGCTGCGATCGCACCGGCAACCGTGTCAGCGTTGATATTGTAAGCTTGGCCAGTATCATCAGCCGCCACACTAGACACTACTGGAATGTAGCCACTATTAACCAAAGACTCTACTAGCCCCACATCCACACTGCTCACTTCCCCAACAAAGCCAATACCCTCTTGACCTTGTGGGCGTGCTACGAATAACTTACCATCTTTGCCACATAGCCCGACAGCATTACCACCAGCGTAGTTAATCCGAGAGACTAACTCTTTATTAACCCGACCCACCAGCACCATCTCCACTACATCCATCGTGGCAGCATCGGTCACCCGCAGACCATTCTTAAATTGTGGCTCAATCCCTAATTTTCCCAGCCAGCTATTGATTTCTGGACCACCACCGTGAATAACTACTGGTCGTACACCCACAGAAGCTAAGAAGACAATATCCCGGATTACCTGATCTTTGAGATTGCTGTCTTTCATGGCCGCACCACCATACTTAACCACGACTGTGCGACCAGCAAACTTTTGGATGTAGGGTAGTGCTTCACTGAGTACCCGCACGCGGGTTGCTTCAGTTTCCCTAATGTACTCTTGAGTATAGAGCATAGGCAACCACTTAAATCTATAATCACATCCACAGCAGTGTAAATCATTTTCATGGGTTAGGGCTAGATAGAATAGCCGTTCCTTAAGAATTGGAATAGACAAAGCTTCAGGGGAACAGGAGTCAGGGCTGTTTCATTCTCGTAAAAGATAAATGGGTCAGATGGTCATAATTTTCGACCCTACTCCCTACTCCCTACTCCCTACTCCCTACTCCCTACTCCCATTAACCTAGGAGGAGGTACCTCACCCAGTTCTTTAAATCAGATAGTTTTCAGAAAAAATTGCGGATTTAGAACTAAAACTCAAGACTAACTTAACAGAATAAAACAAGGCTACCAGCTTAAAGCCGGGCTTTATCTTAGATTTACCTTAATGGGAAATTAGTAATCATGAATTTTACCTCACTACTACCGAGCAATGAACGATTACCATTAGCTCCTGTGTTAGCTTAAGTATATAGCCTAACAAACTATTGCTTAGTTACCTGTTTCACCTCAATGCTTAAAATTCTTCTAAAACAACTGCGCCACGAGCATTATATTCTTTGGTCTAACAGCTTAATTATTCTACTGTTTTTAGTTTTAAGTATCTATGTCAAAATTCAGGACAGGGGTTATATAGTCGTAAGACTTTTTGATGATCCTTTTCTTCTAAATCGCCCCTACATTGGCACGTTATCAGCTGTATCTGAATTAATGTGGTGCGTAGTAGTAACCATTTGTTTATGGTGCTGGTTATTGCTGAACAAAATTCAGCCCAATCAAAAAATAAATCAATTTATTTTATACTCTGCTATTGGCATTGGAATATTATTAATTGATGATGTCTTTAGGATTAATTTAATACTAGCAAAACAAGGTATTTCCAAAACGCCCGTGTATTTTATCTATGGCATAGGTGCCATCCTCTATGGATTAGCGTTTTGGAGGATAATTCGAGCTACACCATATATACTGCTTATGATTGCGGCAATTTTATTTGTCATATCTGCTTTGGTGGATTCATCCCATTTGTCAGGACAAGGAACCCGAGCCATGCTAGAAGATGCCACTCGGTTATTGGGTATTATGAACATCACTCTCTATTTCAGCCAGGTATGCTGGCAGGTGATGCTGCAATCTTTGAATAGAAAGAGAAATCCAGCTACCTAAGTCCCAAATTATTATTTAAAGTTCTCTGGGCAAAGACTTGTTGTGGGGTAATTTTAAATTCCGTAATTTCACAGATTTACAGTCGCTGATCAAAACGTTAAGAATAGAATAACCAAGTGTGTCTTACTGTCATGGGAGGTGATTAGCTTCTCGATACCCAGTTCCACTTCAAAAGGGAATTAACTCCAACGGATAAGTTGGAGTTCTGCTACTTGGTACGAAACCAAGATGGTTAACTGACTATTTCTGTTACCGTCGGTGCTGCTGGAAATTCACCCTTGCCCAATTGACCAACGGCATATGCTCACAATCTTACAAGACATGTTCTCTGGTCATTATATATCCCACGAGCATTGCTATGGCTGGAAGCCTGAATTACTTGGACTTCATGCTGGTTCGGATTTGCTAATTGCTCTATCCTATTACTCTATTCTGCTGTTGCTGATCTATTTGTGGTCTCAAAACCAAGATCTGCCATTACTGAAGATTTTGTTACTATTGAGTCCCTTGGTTTTGTTCTCTGGCACTAGTCACTTGCTGGAGGTCTGGAGAATTTGGCATCCAGATTATTGGCTTTCTGGTTTAGTCAAAGCCACTAGTGCCATACTTTCTGTGTCTAGCGCGATCGCACTAGTAGTAGTGATGCCGAAAGTCTTAGCATTGTCCTGTCCAGCTCAACTCGAAGCGACTAACACAGCTCTGAAAAAGGAAATTGCTGAACGTAGGCAAACCCTAGAAGAACTACTGAGATCCCAACAAGCCTTGTCCCTCCTGGTAGAGCAAACTCCCCTTGGTTTCATTGAGTGGAACCTGGATGGTGAAGTGATGCAGTGGAACCATGTAGCCGAGAAAATTTTTGGCTATAACAAGATAGAAGCCTTTGGGCATCGTGCCCATGAATTGATGAAGCCGCAATCTTCCGTAGAGCAGCTCCAACGAGTTCTGCAAGACTGTTTGAATTTTCAGTACAGCAACTGCATTACCGAAAACTACCATCCACAAGATGGTAGTAGTATATTTTGCCAGTGGCACAATGCTCCCTTAATTGAATCTGATGGCACCGTCATCGGAGTGGTGTCCGTGGTAGAGGATATCACCAAGCGTAAGCTAGAGGAGGATGTCCTCACCCAAGCTTATGAAGAGTTAGAACAACGAGTATTAGAACGGACAAAGCAACTAGCAGCAGCTAATGAAGTCTTAACAGCTGAAATCAAAGAGCGACGCCAGGTTGAGTCAGAATTAGGCAACAACCTAGAGCTGCTCAACCTATTTTTGGAATATGTACCCGCAGCTATTGCCATGTTCGATCAGCAGATGAGGTACCAGTTTGTTAGTCGCCACTGGTACTCGGAGTACAAAATATATGATGACAACATCATTGGCAAAAGCTACTACGACGTATTTCCAGAAACTCCTGAGCGTTGGAAGGAAATACACCAATTGTGCTTAGAGGGTTATTCAGCAGAGTCTAAAGAAGATTTGTTTGTTCGCGCTAATGGTAAACAACAGTGGCTCAAGTGGGAAATCCGTCCTTGGGTTAACATTGCTGGGAAAATTAGCGGTATTATTATGAGTACTGAGGTGATTACAGAGCGTAAGAAAGCTCAAGAGTCTCTCAAACGACTTAATCAAGATTTATCCCGATCTAACCGTGAATTAGAACAGTTTGCCTACGTGGCTTCCCATGATTTACAAGAACCACTGCGAGCCATTAGTAGCTACACCCAACTCTTATCTAAAAAATACCAGAGTAAGCTGGATGCTCAAGCGGATAAGTATATTCATTATATCGTAGATGGCGCTACCAACATGCAGCAGTTAATCAAGGATCTGCTGAGTTTTTCTCGGGTGGGAACCCATGGTAAAGAATTAGCCGTTACTGACTGTGAGGTAGTACTGAATCGGGTTTTAGACAATTTAAAAGTGGCGATTATCGAAAGCGATGCCATAGTTACCTATGACTCCTTACCTATAGTTATGGGGGATGATATACAACTGAGTCAACTTCTGCAAAATCTCATTGGTAATGCTATTAAGTTTCGCAGCCAAGAGGTACCCATAGTCCATATTTCAGCGGAACTGAAAGCTAAGGAATGGATAGTTTCAGTTCGTGATAATGGTATTGGTATTGAACCCGAGTACTTTGAGCGCATCTTCACTATTTTCCAGCGCTTGCATACCCGCCGTGAATATCCTGGTACAGGCATTGGTCTAGCAGTTTGTAAGAAGATTGTAGAGCGTCATGGGGGAAAAATTTGGGTAGAGTCAGAGCTAGGAGTAGGCACAATATTTTACTTCTCAATACCACAGCTTCATGAGTTAAACATTATTTAGAAATTTCAGGAACTGGCATCATGAACATTATGACAAATACTCAAGCAATTGATATTCTTTTGGTAGAAGATTCGTCGAGTGATGCCGAACTCATTTTAGAGGCGTTATGTGATAGCAAGCTATCCAGTAATTTTCACTGGGTTGATGATGGTGCTAAAGCGATCGCATTTCTCCGTAAGCAGGGAAACTATCAGGAAGCCCCACGTCCAGCTTTAATTGTTCTGGATCTCAATTTACCTAAAAAAGATGGTCGCCAGGTGCTCCAAGAAATCAAAGCAGACCCCCAGATAAGTACAATTCCAATTATTATATTAACCACATCTGACTCTCAGCAAGATATTATCAATACTTACAGGCTAAAAGCTAACTGCTACATTTGCAAACCCATGGATTGGGAAAGTTTTATGTCGATGGTGAAGCTGATTGAAGAATTTTGGTTAAACCTTGTTAGACTGCCATTATATCAATAAATATGGACACCAATTCCCTGAAAATACTTCTAGTAGAAGATAACCCAGCTGATGCGGATCTTCTCGAAATCATTTTAACTGATGCCCAAGAGATTCAGTGGTCACTGGTGCAGGCAGAAAAGTTACAAGATGCTATTGATTCTCTCAGTAAACATCATTTTGATATAGTCTTATTAGACCTATCGTTACCTGATCAACAGGGATTGATTACGGTAACAAAAACCCACGAGGTAGTACCGGATTTACCCATTGTGGTGTTAACGGGCCTTAATGATAGAGTTACGGCTCTAGAAGCATTACGAAAAGGAGCACAAGATTATTTAGTCAAGGGCAAAATTGATAGTGAATTGCTGATCCGCACAATTCGCTATGCCATTGAGCGAGCCAATACTATGAAGCAGCTTCGACAAAGTGAGGAGCAATTGCAACGACTCAATGAGGAATTAGAGCATCGCGTTGCGGAACAAACCGATGAATTAAGGCAAAAAAATCAGTACCTACAACAGGAAATTGTCAGTCGGAAGTGCTTGGAAGAAGAACTTCGTCAGGCGTTGAATAAAGAAAAAGAACTCAATGACCTCAAATCTCGGATTGTTTCTGTCGTTTCTCATGAATATCGCACCCCACTAGCCACCATCCTATCTTCCGCAGAATTATTAGAACATTATAGTCATAAATGGTCTTCCGAAAAAAAGCAACGTCATTTTCAGCGGATTCAAACCACGGTTAAACATCTGACTAAGTTAGTGAGTGATGTACTGCTATTCAGTAAAGCTGAGGCAGGAAAATTGGAATTCAAACCATTACCTATGGATTTGTTAGCCTTCTGTAAGGAAATTGTGGAAGAATTTAAACTAACAGCTAAGACTGGGTTGACTATTAACTTTAACTGTATAGATAATTCAGAGCAAACCTCCTGGTGTATTAATCAGGGTTGCTTTGACAAAGCTTATCTAGATGAAAAACTTTTGCGGCAAATTCTGTCTAATTTGCTCTCCAATGGGATTAAGTATTCACCAGATGGGGGTGATATCCAATTTGATCTGATCATGAGTGAACATAATACTATGTTCCGGATCCAAGATTCCGGAATTGGCATCCCCCCAGAAGACCAAAAACGGTTATTTGAGGCTTTCCAGCGCAGTAGTAATGTTGGTACTATCTCTGGTACTGGACTAGGATTAGCAATTGTCAAAAAATGTGTCAACCTCCACGGTGGTGAGATTTGTGTAGAGAGTGAAGTGGGAGTTGGTACAGCCTTTACGGTCACATTGCCATTACACTCATCCCGTTATTCAGGTGTTAGGTCTTAGGTTAATGGTGGTTAAGGGGTTCAGGGTAAGTATGCCTAATCAGTCTTGCTGGTGAGCGAATTGGTGAGCACCAAATAGAGAAAGTGCGATCGCAAACCCCAGCAGAATCGGTATCGCATACCAGGGAAACTCGGACACAGGTAAGTAAGCAGCAGCCCGGAGTCCAGTGCTGGTATAACTTAGAGGCAATAGATAGACAATCACTTTTAGGGCTGTAGGTAAGGTAGCTGGGTCAAAAAACGTCCCACCTAGGAAAGACATCGGAACAATTAAGAAGTTGTTGAAAAGACCAACCATTTCCAGGGATTTGACATTCAATCCCACTATCACCCCTAAACCGGCAAACACAGCACAATTAAGCACTAGCAACAACAGAAATAAGGGATTGAGAAAACTCCATACTTTCCCAGTAAACAGCACTGCTACCAAAATTACTGAAGCAGATGTCATTAATCCCCGCAAAATCCCTGCCATCATTTTGCCGACATGCAAGGCTAAGGGATGGACTGGCATCAACAAAGTTTCCTCAAAGGTTTTCGTGTATAGCCGTTCACCGCAAATGGAAAAGGTGGTGCCAGCAAAGCTAATGGTCATAGACGACAGCGCCACCATTCCTGGCAAAATAAATTCTAAGTAGGATTCACCAACTGGGGGAGTCATTGTCCGATCTAAGGTACTCCCTAGGCCGAGACCAAATGCCAATATGTAGATCACTGGGGAGATTAGCCCACTAGCAACGACTTGGGTGGCTCGCACCCGTAACTTTAGCCAGTCCCCCCACAAAACCGTGAGGCTATCGGTGATTATAGTCGGTAACTGAGACCCTTTGATGGTGTTTTGATGGGGCAGTGATAGATTGGATTTCACAGTATTGGTTTAAATTAAGTTAATTTTCCTTTACATTACTAAATGTTATCACTGACCCTCAACACTCAGGACTATTGTCAAATCAAGTACTCAATGATGGCAAGAAACTGACTATACCAGGAAAGGCAATAATCAACACTAACACCAGCAGTTGCAACAGGATAAAGGGAATCGCACCTCGGTAAATTTCCATGGTTTTCACCTCTGGTGGAGCGACACCCCGTAAATAAAACAGAGCAAAGCCAAAGGGTGGTGTCAGAAATGAGGCTTGGAGATTGGCTCCGATAATTACCCCGTACCAGACCAAGTCAAGGTTAAGCTGTTGAGCCACTGGAGCAAACAGCGGTACTACAATAAAGGCAATCTCAAAAAAGTCAATAAAGAAGCCTAGTAGGAAAATAGTTAACATACTCACTACTAGGAAGCCAATGTAACCGCCGGGAAGGTTTAACAGCATCGCTTCCATTACGCGATCGCCATTCAAGCCACGAAATACTAAACTAAATGCTGTTGAACCCAGCAAGATGAAAATCACCATGCTGGTAATCCGCATCGTGGCATCAGAGCTCTGTCGCAGGGATGGCAAATTCAACTGACCATTCACACCAGCCAATACTATTGCACCCAGGCAACCCACAGCCCCTGCTTCCGTTGGAGTGGCAATCCCAAAAAAGATACTGCCCAATACTAATAGAATTAACAATAATGGTGGTACCATCGATTGGATCACCCGCTTTCCCAACGCTTTTCCACTGATATTTCGCACTTCTAGTGGTAGGGCTGGTGCTGCGTCTGGTTTGAGCCATGCTACGATGATCACATGAATGGCAAACGCCCCAGCCATCATTAAACCAGGAATCACGGAACCGATAAACAGGTCTCCTACAGAAATTCCTAACTGATCCGCTAATACCACTAGCACCACACTCGGGGGGATAATCTGTCCTAATGTCCCGGATGCCACGATTACCCCAGTGGCTAGTTCTTTGTTATAACCGTAGCGCAACATAATTGGTAGGGAAATCAGTCCCATTGCTACTACTGTTGCGGCAACGACTCCAGTAGATGCGGCCAGCAACGCACCCACAATCACCACCGCTAAGGCCAATCCCCCTCGCAGCCGTCCAAACAGAATTCCCATGGTTTCCAACAGCTGCTCAGCAATGCCAGATTTTTCTAGCATCGAACCCATAAAAATAAAGTAGGGCACGGCTAGGAGAGTGTAGTTGCCCATGATCCCGAAAATCCGCTGGGGCATAGCGGTCATGAAAATCGGGTCAAAGATACCCAAACTCACTCCTATGATGGCAAACAAAATTGCCACCCCACCTAGGGAAAAAGCCACCGGGTAACCGATGGAAAGTAATACTAAGGCACCGCCAAACATGGCTGGACCTAACCAGTCATAACCCATGGTTTTAGTCCTCCTCCTGGGGTGCCAAATATCCTGCAAAAATTGCCCAGTTTTTGATGGCTTCTGAGATTCCTTGAAGAATCAGCAACCCAAAGCTGACAATAATCATGGATTTAATTGGATAACGGGGTAACCCTCCTGGATCTGGGGACATCTCTTGAATCGTCCAGGAATTAACAATTGCCCCCCAAGAAAAATAAATTACCATGATGCAGAACGGAATTAAGAACAATAATGTCCCAATTAAATTAGCGATCGCTTGAGCCTTAGGCTTCAAACTCTTATAAAAAACATCGACTCGCACATGGCCATTATGCTTAAGAGTGTAAGCCGCCCCCAACAGGAATACTAAGTCAAACAAGTACCACTGAGTTTCGATAAAGCCATTAGAACTCAAATTTTCTCCTATAAAACGTCCCAAGTAGCGACCAACGACATTCCACACACCAATCATAATCATCAGTGGCAAAATCCAGTAGGTTAAGCGACCGATTCTCTCGTTGAAGCTATCAATAAGTCTAGAGATACGTAATAGTTGTTGCAATAGCTACCCTCCTCACTTGCCAGCTATTGGAATGATATTTTATCATAGCAAGTCCCCAAGTCGCTAAGTAGCTGGACAAAAATAAACCTCGCTTTCTTAACTTGTGTAAAGTTGCCAAAAATCCCTCTATTCCCTGTTCCCTGTTCCCTGTTCCCTATTTCAACAGTTAATTTTAATTTTGTCCGACTACTTATTCCATCAAGACATTGTGCCCAAAAATAGATAAGATTGGATAAGTTCTATCAAGCAAAATAAGGCGTTGGTGATTCTGGGTATGATTGTGCCCCCCTGCCCCTGAAGCACCACTAGCAACTTTTTTACAAATATGAGATCCACCCTATCTCCTAACTCCTATCTCCTATCTCCTTACTTCCTATCTCCTTACCTCCTTATCTTCTCCAAAGAGTGATGACATTAATCGCAGAATCAAAATAATTTTATTATTATCTCATAATTTTATGACTCCAAAACGAAAAAAAATATTAATTATAAGTCTAGCTTTTGTTTACAAAATGTTATAATTAATGTTGATTTTTTCTCGAGTAATTATATAATTATTCGATGCCAATGAGCTCATAAAATATACAGTCCAAAATTCACCATTGATTAATTTTATGGAAGCTCAAACCCTTATAACTATGTTCAATTGAAGGTAAAGAAAAAATTTATTTTTTTTTTACTTATAAGCTGAAATTATTCCCCAGTAAGGATTTCAGATTGCATGTCACTCCCCCAGCAAAAACACCTATTTTTTTTTGGTCACAAAAAAATAGTAAACTGCAAATCGTGTGTAAATAACTACCCATGAGCAACACTCTACTTGTTCCCATTCATCTTGATGCTTTGTGTCTGGCCAACGACGAGCAAGTCCTCGATCCCATGGCAGACTACAGCCTACTACCCTATAAATATCAAGGGGAAACCCATGCTTCGGGAAATGAAAACCTCAGTGAACAGATTCTCGCCCCCTTATTCAACCACCAATTGACTCTGGAAGCGGGAATTCACCTCCATTGGTCAATACCCGATGCCCTAACTACAGGAACCCATGATACCTTCACTACATTTCCTCAAGTTCCCAATCGTTGGCTGATTATCCGCCAAGGAGGAGACAAGGGAGATAAACAGTGGGTGGTCGAAAGTGACTATCTCTATCCTGAACGTGAATCAGAGGATAATAGCCCACCACCAAAGGCGATTAATATTCTCATTGACCCACCGGATGTAGTTAATACAGATCCGAATGATGCCAGCACCTATCAATATCAGCGTTACCGCTATATGGGTAAAAGTTGGGAACTCGGAGAATGGAATTCGGATGATGCTAGTAAAGAACATGCTGCAGCTTTAACTGCCGTGGGTACCAATGCCACTGTACCCGTATTGGATCATGTTAAAGCTACCTTTGCCGCATTTTATCCTAATTCCTATAGTGTTTTTGGCTTCCACGACCCTGATTACCCCACGGAGACTCCTGGATTAGATTTACAGTATGATGTGGTGGGTTGGTACAGCGATGGTGGACAGGATTGTATCCAAAAGTTTTTAGAAGAAAATAGTGGGGTTACTGACTCCGAAGAATTACTGGCACTTCTACAAGAAGAATTTAGTTGGACGATTGAGTCAGGAGCAGCCATACCCCCTCAGACTATCTATCATTCTCGCATTACCTTCAGTGGGAATGGTGGTTCCGCAGATTTATCCCAACCTAACCTAGCAGTGGGAGATTCTCCCGCCGAAGCCCTGGCTGCTTACTTAGCAAATTCCTATCCCAATAAGGATCAGACTATTGGTGGCAACTCTAACAATACCATTGGCAAAATCGTTGAAGAACAGTTAGAAGCCCTGCAAATATTAGAAAGGTTAGAGTTTAACAAGCTCGATATGTATGCCAAATTCCGAGCAGGAAGACATGAAGTGGGGTTTGGTACGGAGAAAAATGGCTATCTGTGGTCAATTATGCCCCAGGTTTCCAAGAATGAGTCAGACACTACGGATACTTCTTCACAGAATGACTTAACCTTACCAGATGATTTAGCCCAATCACTGAATCAACTCAACATCATCCAAGAGCAATATAATCAAGCTCAGCTAGACATAGAATCCTTGCAGCGTCGGTTATATAGCCAATGGTACATTTACATGAGGTACGATGCCAACTTCGACGAAGATGTCAATAATTACAGCCTGGTGCCTTTGCGAACAGCCATGGCTACTGCGGGAGAAATAGAATTTTCTGGAGAGGGAACCAGCACCACAGTGACGGCAAAAACCTTGCCCTTTAACGTTGTATCAAGATTAAGTGACTATTTCGATAGTTACGTGGCTGCGATAGATAAAGCTGCTAATGGAGATTATAGTGACTGGACTGACTATATAACTCCAGAATTTAGAAACTGTGGGATTGAACTATCTGATAATCCAACTGTTAGCATAACTAATCAAGGAGAAGCAAACTTCTATGAAGGTAGAGCTTGGCAGATTGAGGATGGAGGACAAATCTATCCCGTTAACGTAGAAGGGGGAATTTTTACCATTTATATTCCCCCTACACCTTCTCAAATCGCTTATAACCTGGTTGGTGCGATTCGTAACTTAGGAAGTGCGATCGCAAACTACACAACTTCCACCACCCAATACCGCCTCTGCCAAGTTCCTAGTGACAATTACTGGCGTCCTAGCGATCCCTTTGTCCTCTTGACCGGAGACGCCGCCAAGGCTTCCAATCGTTTTGGACAAGATGGACGGTTGCGGGAGGATGGTTTCTTAGAATGCTACCCCATTGATTTTGATGTTACTAACATTACCAGTGACATCACTGGGCTTTTAGCAAAAATTGATAGCCTTAAACCCTCATCAGGAGAAGATTCCATTAACTTTAATACCTGGAGTCAGCAACCTTGGAATCCCTTTGCTTTCCAGTGGAATGTCTTGAACTATCCTAGTCGTGAGATGACGGGGGGAGTGGTTCAAGATTATCAACCCAATCAAATCCTGGATAACTATAGCTTAGAACCCAATGCCATCGACCTCCAACTGAAACCTGGCAAGGAAAGCAGTTTTACCCCAGATGGTAATAGTTATAAGGGGTTCAGCATTTTAACCCCGTCGGCGGGAGAAGAGTTAAGCGGACAACTGACTAGTTATTTAAACGCACAACTTTTGCCCACTTACTACTATCAAAATAATATTCCCGAAGACGAGCAAACCCCAGACTACCTGAGTGAAAATTTTGAGGCGGTTAAATCCTGGTATGAGGGTACGGACGATGTACAAGGAATGACCGAAGAGCAAAAAGCCCAAGATACCATTTACGTAGCCTTGTGGGCTTACGAACAGATGGAAGATTTAGACTGTCAAGCCCAAACTATCGGTGGGTTTAACGACACCATCATGCTCTCCCAACCCACTCTGTCCCTAGAAGTGGACGATCCCCTCACTACCAATAACACAGCAAAATTGGTAACGGATCAGGTGCGTTGGACTTTAGGCGATAGCAGCATTCAATACGAATTCCTCTCAGGAGACATTTTCAACCCGATCCGCAGTGGGGGAATGACCATCGATCAATTGTGGTTAGTGGATAGTTATGGACGACATTTTACCGTCATTGACCCAGATGCAGGACAAGCGGATTTGGTAACTAGTAGCCGGATGACTCCCCCTGATAACGTTGACTATCAATTTTTATTGGCACCTCGTTTCGCCCAAAATGCCCGTCTCAACTTCCACTGGTTAGCAGCCGATGCTCCCAGTGAGATTGAAATGACTACCAAGCCAGCCCGAAATCCCGTTTGTGGTTGGATTGTCCCCAATAATCTCGACAGCACCTTGAGTATTTATGACCAGCAAGGAAAAACTTTGGGTTCCTTAGATCGAGCTGGTAATTGGAGGGCTGCCCCTGGAGGCTTTGGTATTCCTGATGTCGCCAGCATCTCTAATCCTCATCTGCGCAAGCTGGTAGACTATCTCGTCAATCAAGGACAAAGTTTTCAACAACAGTTTCTTTCTACCTTAGACAATTCCCTAGCCACCATCGATCCCGAAGGGTTTGCCCTCCATAGCACTCTGGCATTATTAATTGGACGACCCATGGCTGTGGTACGTGCCACCTTTAGCTTAGAGGTTAAAGGGTTACCTGTGTGCGATCCTACGGTGAAAATTGAGAGCGCTGACCAAGAAGTACCCACCTACGGGTATACCGAAGTAAAAGTTCCCATTCGTTTAGGGGATTATCAACAACTCAACGATGGGTTAGTGGGTTATTGGCGAGAAACCGCCGCAGACAATGATGAAGGTTATGACTATGAAGGAAATATCTTCTATGCACCCCAAAGTAACTTAGCAAATGACAGTTTGATTCAAACGGAAGCAGAAGGGTTGGTGTATTTCGAGCAAACCGTGGATGCACCACCCCAAGGAGTGACCATGTTAATCGATCCTCGGGGCACAATTCATGCCACTTGCGGGTTCTTACCCAACCGAGAATTGACCTTACCGTCGGAAAACTATACTCCCGCATTACAGTCCATGGAAGTTAATTTCCTCGCTACCCCCATGTTATGCGATCGCCAAACTGACATGGACATTGACATCCACGATGGCGATCAACTTGAGCCCCCAGCCTTTGATGCTAGCAGTGGTTTAGCAATTCCTGTCCCCCAACAAGCTAATGCTGTGTGGTCTTGGGTATCCCTAAGTGGTGAGGAGTGGTCAGAAACCACGGAAATTGAAGGGGTTAACCCCACAGCAACGTTTTCTGAACCCCAACAACTGTATGAGGGTTGGTTGCAACTGAGTCGGGCACAGGAGGAGTAGAGGAGTTAGTAGTTAGGAGTCAGGAGGTAAGGAGTTAGGAGTCAGGAGGTTAGGAGACAGGAGGTAAGGAGGTAAGGAGGTAAGGAGTTAGGAGGTAAGGAGTCAGGAGTCAGGAGTCAGGAGGTAGAAGTGACCAAAGTCCTCACTATACTACATGTAGTCAGAAAAGATTCAATTGTATTCTATCTCCTGTCTTCTTATCTCCTAACCTCCTAAATTCTGTCTTCTTATCTCCTAACCTCCTAACCTCCTAACCTCCTAACCTCCTAAATTCTGATACAAATCATATTTTTCAACCATCAATTCTAAGGAGTCGAAATAATGGGAGCATTAGGTCAAGCTGCACTAGAGACATTAAGTACTATCGTTGATGTTAGTAGTTTCAGAGGTTTTTTAAGTAGCGAACTTGGTATTACCCTAACTAATGATGTTGTTTTAGCAACCATTGCCAATGAATTTAACCTTGGTACAATAGAGTACTACTATGTCGATATAGATGGAACTTTTTTCCATCAATTTGTTTGGTCAGCAACGATTAATGTCGCACCGGATGATGAGGTTTCCGATACCTCAGAAGAACCCCAAAATGTAAATGCAGTAAATGCCAATATCCTAATTCAGGTTGAGGATGCGCCAAATACTAAACAAGACGGGCTCTATGGTGGGACAATTGATATTCCTCTGGGTGATTCAATTACCTATACTCCTACAACGTCTGAAGATGGCGAGACAGAATACATCGCAGAATATGACGATGGTACCCTCGTCCTCAGATTTACCTTATTCTTCCAAAATAAAAAGTCTCCAGGTCAATCCCAGACCTCATCCATTATTACTGCAAGTCTGGCTGCTGAAAAAAGTCTAGAGATTGCCCTCCAAGACCTAATTAGTACAATTTCCTTTGGACTCAGTGATTTAATTCCCCTGGAGTTATTGAGTTATTTCAAGGTGAACAGCAGCATCGTGATGGTGATTGATTGCCCTGCTAACCCAAATAATACTGGTAATTCCAGTACCGTAGTTGCCAAGAAACGATCAATGCTGTTTAGTATTGGTTTCAATGGCCGGATCATGTTTAACGACATTCCCCTAGTTAACCAAGCATTAACTCCTTCGATCGCTGATAGTGAATTTGCTTTTGAATTTTTAGTGGCATTACAAGAATTCTCTCGCAAACAGCTAATGCAAGTTAACTATTTCCTCGAAGAAATAGGAGTACCTCTAAGAATAAAACCCCCCTGCAACAGCACAAATGTCCTGAAACGGGGTGCTTCTATTGGCGCTCACTTTGAAATTGGTCCCTATGCCAAAGCTTGGTTAACCCCCTTATCCCGTCCTAAGACTACTACTCCTCCTCCTGCGAAACCGAGTAGTAGTTTAGTCCCAACTAGCGATATGCAAGTACTTGCTGCTTCCAGTTCCAATGTCAGCTCCAATGACGAAGAACTTCCCGTTACTATCACCGAAAATGGTGTTTGGTTAACAGTACAAAAATCCTTTGGTCCCCTGCATTTCGAGAAAGTAGGACTCATCTATAAAAATCAAAAAATTAACCTAACGCCTCAATTGGTTGTAGAGGTATCCCGTATGGTAATGACCCTTAATGGGTTGTCCATAGGTTCTCCTTTAATGGAGTTTTCTCCTTCGTTTAACCTGGATGGTTTTGGCTTAGAAGTGATCACCAGTGGACTAGAAATAGGTGGCACTTTCCTACTAGTTGAGGGCAGCAGCTACGATGAATTTTTAGGAACAGCCGTTATTGGCTTGAAAATTGGTAAAGGGGGCAAAAAATGTCTCTCCCTATCTTCCATTGGGGCTTTTGCTAACTTTACTGACAGCGACAATTTTGGTCTCTTTCTCTACCTAGCACTCAACTATCCCTTGGGAGGGCCACCTTTCTTCTTCGTTACCGGCATATCAGGGGGATTTGGTTATAACTACCGACTAATTGTTCCCACCTTGGATGAACTAGTAGCCTTTCCTTTCGTGGATGAGGCAGTTCATGATCAAAAAGCACCGGATCCTGCTGAGAGTGCCCAGGTTCTGGCTGATGAGTTGCTGATTTTGTCTAACTATATGCCTCCGGAAGTTGGGGCTTGGTTTGGGGCAGCAGGGATTAAATTCACCTGCTTTAAGATCATGGATGGCTTTGGACTGTTGAACATTGCCCTGGATTCCAGTGGGTTTGAGATCGATTTCATTGCCATTGTCACTTTAATGCTGCCTACCACCATAACTGGTCCGTTTGAACCGATAGCGGTGGCAGAAATGGTGATGGAATCAAGGTTTGCTCCTGCTGAAGGGGTGCTCATGGTGCGGGGACAACTAACCCCTAGTTCCTATGTGTTTAGCCGAGAGTGTCATTTAACAGGGGGTTATGCTTTCGGGCTGTGGTTTGCTGGAGATCGGGCAGGGGATTTTGTCATTACCCAAGGGGGCTACCATCCCCGTTTTTATGCTGCGGATCGTTATCCTGATGTACCTCGCTTAGGCTACAGTTGGCAGATTGACGATAATGCCTTTACCACCGCCCAGGTCTATTTTGCTCTGTGTGGCTATGGAGTAATGGTGGGTGGACTTTTTGCCATTGCCTTTAGGGCGGGGGCTCTGTGGGCTGAGTTTGATGCGGGGATTGATTTCTTAATCAGTTGGAAACCCTACCATTATGATGTTTCCTGGCACTTCTTTGTGCGGGCGGGGATTGGTGCCCTTGCCGTGGGTCTGGGGGTCAATGTTCGTTTTTGGGGTCCAGACTTCGGTTGTAAATTCAAGATCAGAATTATCATTATTACCGTCACCATCAAGATTGGGGATCAAACGTCTCAATATCCCAATCCCATTGACTGGGATGAGTTTAGGGGAGCTTTCTTGCCCCCTGATGATGAAGTGTGCAGCATTGCCGTGGTTGATGGTTTAAGCAAGCAGATCATCCGCGAAACAGACGGCGCAGAAATCTGGGTGATTAATCCTAAAGACTTGGAATTGACCACCGATAGTATTATTCCTGCGAAACAGGTACAAACTTGGGGTGCTGACCAATCTGTGGGTACGGAGACGGCATTTGGGGTTAATTCCATGGGAATTAAGAAAGATGAATTAACCACCGTCCACAATGTTACTATTACCAGGGATGGTGACGAAGAGGGTGCTAAAAATCAATTCAAGTTTGAACCCATCACTAAATATGCCCCCGTTGCTGCTTGGGGTAATCCCGTTTCTTCGGATCACATAGTTCCCCCAGAAGTTAATGGCGATCAATTTGTGAAAAACGTCTTCTTTGGTTTCCGTATTGTGCCCGCACAGCAGCCCAAACCTGGAGAAACCGATGTAATCGGCGTTGAACATTTACTCTATGACACTTTACCCATCGATAATTCTTACATTTGGGAAACCATCGCAGCATTTATCCCCGATGCCAGCTTAACAACGGAAGAGGAAAAACGCGATCGCATTAACGAAACTGTGGAGAGTAATTCCCAACGGGATGACCTTTTAACAGCATTAGGCTTTGACACTAGCAAAGTCAGTATCGATCCTGCTGTTTCGGATAGTTTTATCTTTGCACCGCAGGTTAGTTAGGAGGTAAGGAGGTAAGGAGTTAGGAGGTAAGGAGGTAAAAAGTTAGGAGGTTAGGAGTTAGGAGGTAAGGAGGTAAGGAGATAGAAGACAGAGTTTAGGAGATAGAATACAGAATTTAGGAGGTAAGGAGTTAGGAGGTTAGGAGTTAGGAGTTAGGAGGTAAGGAGACAGAAGAAAGAATTTAGGAGGTAAAAAGTTAGGAGGTAAGGAGTTAGGAGGTAAGGAGTTAGGAGGGAGGTAAAAAGTTAGGAGGTAAAAAGTAAGGAGGTAAAAAGTAAGGAGACAGGAGACAGGAGATAGAAAACAGAAGAAAGAATAAAGAATAAAAATAATTCTTTCCTGACTACATGTGGCGAACTATAATCTTTGGTAACTCCCACCTCCAAACTCCTGACTCCTCAACTCCTCAACTCCAAACTCCAAACTCCTCAACTCCTAACTCCTAAACTCCTAACTCCTAACTCCCAACTCCCAACTCCAAACTCCTAAACTCCAAACTCCTAACTCCAAACTCCTAACTCCAAACTCCTAACCTCCTTACCTCCTAACTCCTAACCTCCTTACCTCCTTACCTCCTAACTCCTAACCTCCTAAAAAAACATTCACAACAGGAAAGAAAATTATGAGCGAAATGCCCTTTGAGTTTACCTGGTGTTATGAAGAAACGGAGGATGATGATCAACAATGTGAAGTTTTAGTTATTGGGGAACCGGAGGATGTTCCCCCACTGGATATCGAGATCAGTAATATCCTCTCGGACAAAACTATCGCTATTCGTCCTATGGGCGGGGTAAGTCAACCCGATGGGGACAATTACCATTTTAAGTTGGCTTTTTTACCTGGCATCTTAGCAGATCCTAGTGCGATCGCTGTGGAGAGCGCAGATTGGTCAATTAGCTCTGTTTCCAATGCAGATGGAGACAGTATTTACCTACTCTGGACAGGGACAGAAACTTTGCTGTCTTACCAAGAAGCGATGAAGGTTATTTTAACCGGAGTTGCGGCTCAATCTATTGATAAAATAACCTCCGCTGATGTGACAATTAGTTGGGAATTTGACCAGGGAGGTATTGAGGTAAGGAGCCCGGCGAAAATCCCTGAAGGCGGTGATTACGATGAAAACATTACTCTGACATTAAACATGGTTCAATCAACTGGAAAATCAAATATCCCTCTTTATGTTGGTTTTGTGAATTGTAACAAGGTTCTCAATGTCCATGATGAAGCTAGCAGTTTACAACTGCGCCTGACTAATACCAACCTTCCTAGTGCAGCAGCTCCTGATATTACCTTCCACTATGATTCCAATATTAATCTTTGCTCTCAGTTGGTAGTCACTTTAGAAGTGGGAACAGTAGAAGATGTACCGTGGGCCTTAGGAACACGAGACCAAGTTAATAACATCACCATCTCCATTGCGGGAGACCAATGGCAACAAAATGGCGATATCGAAACCATTGAAGTAGAGGGAGTTGTTCAAGCTTTACAGTGGACTTTTATCCCCCAAAGTGCTGATGTGGTGTTGGCGGCAAGAAAAACCATGTTAATCAACTTGGATAATATTATTACCTCCCATCCCACAGGAGAGGCTAACCTCTATTTAAGTTATCAGTATGTTCCAGGATATAAGGATGGGCAATTTGTCTGTCAAATTGAAAAAGCACCTCTAGTTTTTGATACGAAAGTGCGTATGGGCACGAGAACAGATGTAGACGGTTTGCTCAATGTCAAAGATGGTATCAGTATCGATGAAGATGGCAAGTTGACGTTTGATACAAACTATCGCCAGATGATCGACTTATCTAATGATAATTCAATATATGGAATTGGCTTCCAAACTTATACCACCTACTTCCGAAGTCGTCACCACTTTGGTTGGTATCAAGAAGGTTCTCATAGTGATCTAGAGCTCAATCCAGGGGAAGGTGGCAGAGCATCGATGGTGCTCAAAGAAGGTTCTCTAGGAATTGGTACTACTAATCCATCATGTAAATTACATGTTACTGGACGAATTAAAGATAAAACTGGGTTCGTAATTCCTGTGGGAACAGTTGTCCCTTATGCTGGAAAGCAACTCCCACAAGGATGGTTGTGGTGTGATGGTTCAACATTTGACGAAGATGATTATCCAGACTTACATGATGTCCTTGGCAGTAGTACACTTCCAAATCTGAAGAATCGATTTATCGTTGGTGCTGGCGACACTTACAACCTGAATGCCAGAGGTGGAGCGAATAGCGTTACCTTAACAATCGATCAAATGCCCAGTCATAATCATAATCCTGAGAGTTCTTACAACCGGCTTTTAATGCATGATGGTCACTATACTAAAGGAGACAACACTGATGCCACCGATTCTTCTGGAAGTGAGCCAAATCTAAGGTATTCTAAGGCTATCGTAAGTAAAGGTGGTGGTAAATCCCATGAAAATCGACCACCCTATCACGCCCTCAACTACATCATTAAATGTTAGAGGAGACAGAATTTAGGAGGTAAGGAGTTAGGAGGTAAGGAGATAGGAGTTAGGAGTTAGGAGGTAGGAGTTAGGAGTTAGGAGTTAGGAGTTAGGAGGTAAGGAGACAGAATACATAATTTAGGAGGTAAGGAGTTAGGAGGTAAGGAGACAGAATACATAATTTAGGAGGTAAGGAGTTAGGA
>NZ_CEYLVT010000096.1:0-5781 GCF_982860115.1 Moorena sp. | reverse complement strand
GGTAAGGAGACAGAATAAAACTGAATCTTTCCTAACTAAATGTAGTAGACTAAGGTAGGGAATTTAGTAAATCCTGACTCCTCAACTCCTAATCTCCTAACTCCTAAACTCCTTATCTTCTTAACTCCTAATCTTCTTAACTCCTCAACTCCTAATCTCCTAACTCCTCAACTCCTAAACTCCTAACTCCTCAACTCCTCAACTCCTGACTCCTCAACTCCTAATCTCCTAACTCCTCAACTCCTTATCTTCTTAACTCCTAATCTTCTTAACTCCTCAACTCCTAACCTCCTAACTCCTCAACTCCTCAACTCCTTATCTCCTGACTCCTCAACTCCTAACTCCTCAACTCCTAACTCCTCCCAAGCACTACAAACATCAACAGGAAAAATATCATGACTACAACCACCGCAGGACAAGAAATAAAATTTATTCAATACCATCAACCAGCCTTAGAAAGTGGGGAATACCACATCAAAGTGGAGCAAACTATTTCTGACACCGAAGGCAGGATTCCTGATGATGTCTCCTATAGCAAGGAATTAATCTTTTCTGTAATTGGGGAACGATTTGAACCCCTCACTCCCCAAGACATTTACGCCGTTTTCCCTCCACCAGAAAGCTTAGGTGACCATTCCAACGTACTACCCCATATCACTGTTAACCGGAGTACTCTTCCTTGGGAACGTTATCCTGGTCAAAGTGATGAAAATTTAACTTGGCTGGTTTTACTATTATTCCGGGACTCTGATTTTGAGGATGACGATGATAAACCCAAACTAAAAACTATTACCCTGGGAGACTTAGTAGCGGGGGAATCTGGGGTGAAGTTCCCTTCTTACACCCTTGATGGCGTAGGACAGACAGCAGAGGAGCAAACAGCAGTATTCGATATCAAAAAGAAATATGTAGCAGATATTTTGCCTACTAAAGCTGATCTTGCTTATGTTTCCCATGTTCGTAAAGCAGAAGACTTAGATGTTTCTGAAGACGCCACCGAGGAAGAAGCAGAAGAAGCCAAGGAATTTGCTACTGTTGTCTGTAGCCGTTTACCCCAACCCAATGGCACAAGTTACGTCCATTTAGTTTCCGTCGAGGGACGCTATGGCGATGACGGCTTTGATTTTCAAGGGGCAGGGGATGAAGATCTGATCCGTTTTGTGAGTTTAGCAAATTGGAGTTTTTCTTGTGTAGACCCTAAACAAACCTTTACGGAAATCCTCAAGAATCTCAATCGTACCCCTAGCACTCCCAGACTCCCAGTTAATGAGAATTCCACTGCGGAAAAATCTTTAGCAATGGGCTATATTCCTTTTCCCCATTCCCTACGCCAAGGAAGTCAAACGGTTTCCTGGTATCGTAGTCCTTTAGCAACAGGTTTTCACTCCGACACCTATGAATTTCCTGCCAAAGCTGCGGATGAATTATTACGTTATGATCCTGAGTTAGGACTGTTTGATACTTCCTATGCAGCAGCTTGGCAATTAGGACGGATGTTGACTCTGCAAAATTCTACAGTAGCCACTGGCTTGTATAACTGGAAAAGAGCATTTGCTCAAAGACTTAAACAACTGGAAAACATTTTAATTCACTTGCCCTTAACTCCCAAGCAGAGTGCAGCACCGATAGACCTTCCCCTCTATGTCTTCAAGTGGTTCAGAGATTTGGAATTGTTGAAAGGTATACCTTTTAACTATTTAATTCCCCATGAAAAGCTACTCCCCTCAGAATCAATCCGGTTCTTCTGTGTAGATTCTTTATGGGTAGACTGTTTACAGGATGGTGCCTTTAGTATCGGTCGGGTAACAGGGGCAGATGTCACCGAAGATACTGTAACCCGTTCTAGCAACAGTGGTTTAACCCGCAGTGATGATCAAAAGCTTACCGGAATTATTATGCGATCGCAAGTGGTGGCTGGATGGCCAGGTTTACTGGTGGATGGCTACGATACGGCTGTAGCGGATGCGGATTCCATTGACGAGACGGAAGGCAATCTTTTACCCTTATTACGGATGGATAAATTAGCCAAAGATGTCTTAATTTGTATATTCCAAGGGGAAGTTAAAACCGTCGATATTCACCAAAAACCAGAAGCTATGCACTTTGGAGTAGATCCTTTTGACGTAGATGACACAGAGGTTACCAAAGATTTAAGAAATGCCAATGGTGAGCTGATTGTGGGTTCAAAAATATCTGTACCCTGGAATAATTCAGCTAAAAAGGTAATCAACTTAGTGACATTTGCTGAGAATATGAAAACTTGGTTCAATAACAGTAGTGGGGGAGGGGGTTCTGTCACTAACTTTACCTCAGCTCAATTTGGCTTACAGATGATTGAAGGGGTGCAAAAAGTTAGGTTTGTGAAGGAGGAATAGGAGATAGGAGTAAGGAGGTAGGAGTTAGGAGTTAGGAGTCAGGAGGTAGTAGTTAGGAGGTAGTAGTTAGAAAACCACATAGTTTACCAAATCTCTTAATTCCTATCTCCTGTCTCCTGTCTCCTGTCTCCTAGATCATTTAGTCAGAACTAGCAAATTTGACTAACAAAAGTTCTATCTCCTAACTCCTGTCTGCTGTCTCCTAACTCCTACCTCCTATCTCCTATCTCCTAAAGAGACTTATTAAGTTATAGTTAAACTAACTGATAACTAACCTATGCTATCTCAAAAGCTTCTATACCTACGGAAGGATTACTACTGGAAAACGTGGTAGTGCCAGAAGTTCCAGATGTTCCAAATGTAGCAAACAGGGCACCGTTTCCAAGACCAGCTTCACTACCATTTTGATTGTAGAATAGACTTCCAGTTGTCTCGTTGTAGACAATCAAAGCATCACTACTGTCAACCTCATCATCACCAGAAACAACTTGCCATTGACTTTCATCTAATCCACCACTTCCAGTACTAGTAAGAGCAGTAAAAGTGCTTTGTTCCAGACGAATTTTGTCCTTACTAGCATCAAAGTTGACAATACTACTAGTCCCGAAACTGTTAGAATTAAAGGCTGAACCAGTGTTCAAAGTAAAGGTAGTATTACCTACGCCACTAATTAGTATATCATCACCTCCTCCACCAACTAGGTTGTCATTGCCATTACCACCAATCAGAGTATCATCTCCGGCATCTCCAAGTAAGTTGTCATCACCATCTCCACCAACTAAGTAGTCATTGCCAGCATCACCCCTTAAGAGATCATCACCAGCACCTCCAATTAGGGTGTCGTTACCATTACCACCAATAGCTACTAATGGTAATACTGCCTTACTTCCGTCCAAAGAATCATCACCTTCACCACCATCAAAGACTACCAGTTGTGCATCGGTACCTGATAAATCATTAACAGTTAAAGTATCATTTCCCCCAAGACCATTAATTTCAAATTGCTCTACATCATCAACATTTAGACTAAACTGACCTAGATTTAACCGTTCAAAGATTACTCGTGGACCAAAGGTTTTCAGATTAAAATTATCTCCTAAACCATCTGCTCCATTGACTTCAAGTACATCAAAGCCTGTACCGCCTTCCATGATATCGCTACCATCACCGTTGTTCCAAATCAATCGGTCATTACCTTCTGCACCATTGATATTGTCATCACCGGTATCACCTATTAGCGTATCATCATCTTTTCCACCATCTAAAACATCTATACCGTCTCCACCTTTTAATAAATCATTACCTGCTTTACCATCAAGTAAATCATTTCCTGCTCCACCTTTTAATAAATCATTGCCTGCACCACCATCAATAAGGTCATTTCCACCTTCACCTAATAATGTGTCATCTCCAGAAAGTCCAAGTAGGTTATCATCATAGTTGTCACCTACTAACAAATCATTACCTAAGCCGCCAATTGATGTACCCATGATCGTTTATCCTGAAATTTTAGAAGTTGTTTAATTAGCCATCTGTAATAGCTATCTCTCAGGATTAGAAAAATTATGCATAAGGGGCAAAAATTTTTCCAAGACGTTACGGCGGTTCCCATAACCATCAGGTATACAGGATTATTTTCCTGCTCCCCAGGGTAAGGGCAAGAATCAATAAGCTGCGGCTTATTGAGAAGCAAACCGGGTTATTATTAATAAATTAACTATATTGGGACTACAGTTCTAGGAGATTATAGGGGTTTAGAGACTTGATCAACCGATATCTAGCCAATGCACATTATGGGCTATTTTTTCTTGCGCTTATCCTGGGGATGTAGATACGAGCTTGGTTGTGCGATGCGCTATACCTAGCCAAATGCGAGTCACGGGTTCCCGTAGCGTGGCCTACGGCCTCAGCTTCATCGCTTCTTCGTAACTGAACCAGTTTCCGTAGGGTAAACACATTTACCGATGGAGCGCGTTCGCGAAGCGTCGCACTTCATCCTGACCCCCGCCTCACCCTATCCATACTTGCCATAGCGCATCACATTCAGGACTTTCGAGCAGGTTATGATTTAAGGAGTATTACTTACATCGGTCAAGCTCTGTTTATCGACGTAATAAAGTGACCGCTGGCATTTGACATCACAGCGATCACCATTTTTATCAATCACTCTACCGGACAATGAAACAGCCCTGCCCGAAAGGGTAATTTCTAGTTCAAGCAGTTAGTTAAAAATTAGGGATTTGCCAAAACTGTCCTGAATAATTCCCACAATTAGCCATAATCGGTTTATTGTCTTGGGAATCATTAATGATATCTAAACATTTATCACTGCCCGTAAACATGGTTTTGAGGCGATAATATCCAGACCTGTTTGTTTTTTGTATTTGCCAAAATTGTCCTGAATAATTACCACAGTCAGCCATAATTGGTTTATTGTCTTTAGAATCATTAATGATATCTAAACATTTATTACTGCCCGTAAACAGAGTTTTGAGGCGATAATATCCAGACTTGTTTGTTTTTTGTATTTGCCAATATTGTCCTGAATAATTACCACAGTCAGCCATAATCGGTTTATTGTCGTTAGCATCATTAATGATATCTAAACATTTATCACTTCCCGTAAACATGGTTTTGAGGCGATAATTTGTTTGTCCTTGGGCAACGTTAGTAGTACTGGCAAAAGCAATCACAGAAGACGCAACAGCTATACCAAAAGTGAAAATTCTCTTTATAGTTTTGTTAGACATGGTGGTATGAGACATTGTTTTAGTTTTAGATAAAAATTGCTCAAAAATTGTTCCACAAACTCAGCTGAATGCTGAGTGCTAATAGCTGATTTGTAACTATCTATCTACTTATCCGGGTAATCACCAATAGTTATGCAGAAAATTTTCAATACCAGTAAGCGGTCAGTGGTGAGCTTTTAGCTCACGCTGCGCGAACAGCGGTCAGCTTACTTTATTCAAAAGCACCCCAAGCAGAGTGCCACAGGCTTCCAGCCTCTGATGTAAGGCATAAAAGGTCGAATTTGTTGACTCCTTTATTCTCCATCCAATACCTGAGGCAGCTATTACGGATAAATTGAACCGTCCGAATAGCCTCATTGATCCCAGAGTATTGATGTTTCTTTCCTTTTGCCTTGAACTCTAAGATAATCATCAGTTTCGACCTTAACTGTCTTAACTGTCCTATACCTTCTACTACAACGCCTAAAGTAAGATTCCAGATTCTCTAGAAATATTTTTCTAACAGCGCGTAAAGCCGCTATGAGTATTCATACCCGGTTTGAAAAGACGGGGCTTTAGACTTACAGGTTCCCTCGTAAATTGGCTCTTAAGCACTTTTCTTGAACAGGGAATCGGGAATCGGGAATCGGGAATCGGGAATCGGGAATCGGGAATCG
>NZ_CEYLVT010000095.1:0-27018 GCF_982860115.1 Moorena sp. | reverse complement strand
TAATGGGTAATGGGTAATGGGTAATGGGTAATGGGTAATGGGTAATGGGTAATGGCTCACGGACCACTGACCCAACGTTCGTTGATTATTACTCCGGGAAATTCATCGGCTTACCAACCCTAAAGGAAAAACTTTGCTTTCACTTGTACTACAAAAGTAGTATAACGAGACGTTTTAATGCTGTCAAAATTAATCAAGACACCAAAGAGGGATGAAGCGATAGAAATCAGGCATTAACCCCAGCAAAACAGCTACTTATCACGTCTTATCTGTATTTATCGTTAATTTAAAAGGTAACCAGTTAACCTGTAAGTATTCAGCGATCAGCGATCAGCGATCAGCCATCAGCCATCAGCCAGCTAACCTTGGCCTGATGAGTAGGGAACATTTTAGGACTAGTTTCAGTCTGAACCTTAAATCCAACAACTCTGGTACCTGCTTTACCTTCCCAAGAAGCTCTTGATCCAGTTTGGTAATGGTACTATACCAATAGTTTGGATTTACTCTATCATTTTAGGTAACCAATTCCCAAAGCTATAGTATGGTTTATTCTGGCACTCTTAATCCGGTCAGGCTCGCCTGTTTCGTTGCTTTTCCCGTGATGGCAGCTTTGGTAGTACTGCCACCAGCACAGGCACAAGGTGCTGATATCCAAGTAGAATCAGACATCACTGACCCCAGCAATACCGGGCCGTTGACTCAAGAAGACAGCCTATTGAGTATGCCGGGGGGAGAGCGGATGATGCAAGAGGCGACTAACGCTATTGATTCAGGGAACTATAGCGTAGCGGCTAAAAAACTCCAAGAGGCACGTCAGATATTTAACCAGTTGTCTAACTTTTACCAACAGCTGGCTTCCAGTTTTTCCGGCATTGACAACCGAGTCTACGAGTCTCAACGGCAAAAAGCCCTGGAAACTGCTGAAAAGCGAGATGAAGCTACCTATCGGCTAGCCCTAGTCCATCGAGCCAATGACCAACCAGAATTAGCTGTCCCTTTGTTAATTCAAATTATTCGGTCTCAAAATCCCACCAGGGAATTGGGAAAAAAATCCTACCAACAGCTGTTTGAGCTAGGATTCGTTGATTCTCCCTTTCCTAGAAATGGCAATAGCCAGCCCACCTCGTCCGCTGGTTCTAATAAAGGCAGTTAGATTTTAGTGTATTTTAGAAGTTCCAATAGAAACTGGAATAAAAAAAATGGAGCCGATTAGTACACAGCAAGTTGAAGAAAAGATTAAAGCATCGATACCGGATGCTCAGGTAAAAGTAGAAGATTTAGGGGGTGGTAACCATCTGCAAGCCACTGTGGTCTCCTCCGAGTTTGAAGGTAAATCCCTGGTGAAACAACATCAGCTGGTTTATGGTGCCCTAAGCCAAGAGTTGGCAACAGAGGCCATTCACGCCCTAGCTCTAAAAACCTATACCCCTGAAGCTTGGGCTGGCAAGCAGTAAACTGGCCTAAGTCATAATTGGAAGAGTCTAGGATTTCGCGCCCGCTAGACTAATATAATATCGACTATCAAAATAACTATCTAGATATCCCAGGAGTTTAAGACAACTATGACATCAGAGATGACACCAGAACTGAAAGATAGAATAGAAAAATTAACACAAGAGCACAAAATTTTGGTATTCATGAAGGGCAGCAAACTAATGCCCCAGTGTGGATTTTCCAATAATGTTGTCCAAATTCTGAATCACTTAGGAGTTCCCTACGAAACTGTAGACGTACTAGAAGATTACGATATCCGTCAGGGAATCAAAGAATATTCCAAGTGGCCAACGATTCCTCAAGTGTACATTAACGGAGAGTTTATCGGTGGGTCTGATGTGATGATTGAGATGTATCAAAATGGTGAATTGCAGCAGACGGTGGAAGTCGCCCTGGCATCCTAATCCTTGACTGCACCAAACTATTGACAAAACTGAACAACGGCAAAAAGCGATCGGATTAGGAAATGCGATCGCTTTTTCCTAGGACTTAAATACTGAAACGAAAAATCAAGATTTCAGCCCTAAGCCTGCTGATCCAACCAAACCGCTAAATCCGTTGCTGTCTCAAAATCCAACAACGCTTCACTCAATTCCTCCAATCGAGTAATGGATAATCCCTCAATCCGCTGTTGGAGCACAGGGTCAAGTAAACCTAACCTCAGGGTTAGCTGACGCATCACAACTAATAGGGCTCCCTCCTGCTTGCCGCGCTGGAGTCCCTGCTGGAGTCCCTGCTGGAGTCCCTTTTGGACTCCCTTTTGGATAATATCTTGATAGGTAACTGATTCTTCCATAACTTCCTCTGACAAGGTGAACACTAACAGTTCAATCTCAGCCGTGCTCCAACCAAACCGCTAAATCCGTTGCTGTCTCAAAATTCAACAACGCTTCACTCAATTCCTCCAATCGAGTAATCGATAATCCTTCAATCTTCTGTTGGAGCCCAGGGTCAATTAAACCTAACTTCAGGGTTAACTGACGCATCACAACTAATAGGACTCCCTCCTGCTTGCCGCGCTGGAGTCCCTTTTGGACTCCCTTTTGGATAATATCTTGATAGGTAACTGATTCTTCCATAACTTCCTCCCTCAACAATCGACAGACTAAATTTTTGTCAAACCGCAAACCAGCCAGTACATCTACACAGGCCGCTAGGTTTCCCCGTAATGGTTTTTCTTCAATTCTATCCACTGCGGCAACGACTTGCTCCAACAATAGATTAGGCTGATTACTCCTGGCTAAAGTGGCCAAGGGTAACAGAGCCTGATTGGCCAATAGTGGTAATGGGTCTTGTTCCCAAAGACGAATTATTCTATAACGGTGCCAGGTATTAATATCCCTAAATTCGTTATTGAATACCATCTGTGAGGTCGTAGACTTTAGGAAAATTACCACCTGTTCAATCGGACATCGGTACTTGCGATGTAATCTGACCCAATAGTCCAACATCCGAAATGGTAATGGTGGCTCGGATGGGGGTAGGGTTTGAAATTCTAGGTGCAGAATTTGGTTTGTACTTTGGAGTAAACTCAGAGCATCAGCTTGAATGGGTTCAGCACTTAATTCCGTTTTAAGTACCTGAATATCATCAGGTGCCTCACCCAATAGCCAGTGAAAAAACTCCGATGGATATTCTTCTGCTAGGTATTTACAAATATTGTCGTAGGCCAAGGCAAATTGTTCAAAGTTAATACTATCTCAGATACTGTAGTGAATCTGAGCTAAAAAATTGATCGCACCTGGATCTTGTTTATTGAGTCAAGTTATGATACCGGAGCAATTTTGATTGAGATAATATCTAAAAAAGACCTGATCTAATCAGGTCTTTTAAAAATCATGTCCCCACCAAAAATCCTGGTGAACACTAACAGTTCAATCTCAGCCGTGCTCCAACCAAACCGCTAAATCCGTTGCTGTCTCAAAATTCAACAACGCTTCACTCAATTCCTCCAATCGAGTAATCGATAATCCCTCAATCTGCTGTTGGAGCACAGGGTCAAGTAAACCTAACCTCAGGGTTAGCTGACGGATCACAATTAATAGGGCTCCCTCCTGCTTGCCGCGCTGGCGTCCCTTTTGGATAATATCTTGATAGGTAACAGATTCTTCCATAACTTCCTCCCTCAACAATCGACAGACTAAATTTTTGTCAAACCGTAAACCAGCCAGCACATCCACACAGGCCGCTAGGTTTCCCCGTAATGGTTTTTCTTCAATTTTATCCACTTCAGCAACCACTTGCTCTAACAATCGATTAGGGCTATTACTCCTGGCTAAAGTTGCCAAGGGTAACAAAGCTCGATTGGCCAATAGTGGTAATGGGTCTTGCTCCCACAGGCGAATTACTCTGTAACGGTGCCAGGTGTTAATATCCCTAAACTCGTTATTGAATACCATCTGTGAGGTCGTAGACTTTAGGAAAATTACCACCTGTTCAATCGGACATCGGTACTTTCGTTGTAGTCTGACCCAATAGTCCAACATCCGAAATGGTAATGGTGGCTCGGATTGGGGCAGGGTTTGAAATTCTAGATGCAGAATTTGGTTAGTACTTTGCAGTAAACTCAGAGCATCAGCTTGAATGGGTTCACTACTCAATTCGGCTTTAAGTACCTGAATATCTCTAGGTTCTTCACCCAATAGCCAGTGAAAAAACTCCGATGGGTATTCTTCTGCTAGGTATTTACAAATATTATCGTAGGCCAAGGCAAATTATTCAAAGTTAATACTATCTCAGATACTGTATTAAATCTGAACCAAAAAATTTATAGCACCTGGATCTTGTTTATTGATTCAAGTTATGATAGCGGAGTAGTTCTGATTTACAGAATACCTTTAGATAAGATTTAATTCAGAAGGATGCATCTCATTAAAGCTGTTTGAGCTGGTGGCTGTTCCAGGCATCTTGGTGGAACAGGCATCTTGCCTGTTTCCAGATCCGGTGTTCCCTGTTCCCTACTCCCTACTCCCTATTCCCTATTCCCTTTGCTATTAGCTGAATGAGCATCCTAGAGTTATATTCTACTCTCAAGCATTATGAAGCTGCCCTGAACGCCCTTGAAAAAACTGACAATAAACCATCTGCTGAAGCTATTCTTCATGTCCTGATTGCTCGCAATATTGTTCACGAAAAATTTGCTGATATTGCCCACATTTCTAAAGATAAACTGATTAAACTGGTTGAGTTAGATAGCAGATTGAAAAAGCAGGCTGGTTTGATTACTCAGACTGTGGAATTAGCGGATTGGCGGAGTAGCTTTCATCCCCCAAAAGACTACTGGTGGTGGTTTCTGGAAGCGCCTACTCATCCACGAGACCGTTTGGACTGGCTGTGGAATGCACTCACAGTTACCTCTTTAACCGCATCGGTAAGTCTAGTGGTAGAAATTTCCTCCCGTTTTTTGACTACTAGTCCGGGTTTTCTAGGTTCTGTGGCTGTGATCTCCCAGAGTACATTGACCTTGTTAACGGTTGGAGGCGTTTTAACCAAAGCTGGTCGTAGAGGGATAGAAGATATTTTCTCACGATTAGGGATTAAAAAACATGATAGGGAAGAATTTAAATTGGGACTATCGATAGTACTTTTAGTTTCCCTATTTGGCTTTCGATTATCGTTGCCTTTGATTTCGAGCTACTTTGATAAATGGGGTTTAGAGAATTATTACGACGGAGACTTTTCAAGTGCTCAGTCTGATTATGAACGAGCATTGAGTCTGAATTCAGATAATGCCGAATCTCACTACAATTTGGCTAATATTTATGAATATTTACAGGATTTTAAGAAGGCACGCACTCACTATAGGTTAGCGGCACAGGGCGGCTTAGATGCTGCTTATAATAATTTGGGACGGTTGTATATTAACGATAAAAACTATTCCCAAGCGGTATCGTTACTTTTGACAGGATTAGAGAATATGCAAGAAGAGGATATTAAAAATAAACTACTTCAAAAAGAGGAGATTAAAATTCAAAATGAAACTCAATATGCGTTATTGAAAAACTTGGGCTGGGCAAGGTTGAAGCAAGGGCGCTATGGCGATGCCGAAACCCACCTCAGAGATGCTATTGAAGTAGAAAAAACCTTTAAGCAAACTCCGGCGGCAGCTCACTGTTTATTAGCTCAAGTAATGGAAAAAAACGCTCCGGACAATGCCTTGAAAGAATGGAAAATGTGTTTACGCTATGCCGATCCCAGTAACCCTGATGAAGATATCTGGGTTGGCATGGCTCGTGAACGTGTAGATGCTCAAGTAGGTATTAAAGATAAGACTAGTGAATCGAGTAAGTAAGCTGATTTGCTCTGCCCCAATCTTGACCATACTTATGATTATGTTGGGAAGCTTGGTGAGTAAGCCAGTACTGGCAGGGCATTGGATTTTTAAAACCACAGGTAGAGTTGAGCTAGAACGGGAGGGATGGTCACGTTTCCATCCAGTGCCTAACTATACCACTATAAATCCAGGGGATCTGGTCAGACCAGCATCGGGGGTAAGGGTCAAGGTACTCTGTGAGGATGGTAAGATTCGCTCTGTAACTGCTGGGGTAACAACAGGCATCAATGCCATATGTCCACCACCGCGAACCCCAAATGACAGCAGGCCAATCGTCAGACCACGTCCAGTAGACCGCTATATGCCCTACATTATCAGCCCACGGGCAACTAGTTTACTGACTGACAAGCCCACCTTACGCTGGCATGATGTCACCAATGCTAACAGTTTTACCGTTACGGTCAGAGGGCGACGCTTGAATTGGACTCAGGAATTTAGTCGAGACCAGGTTTGTCAAAAGGGTATTTGTCAGGTTGTTTATCCAGGGAGTAAGCCTCTAAAACCTAAAGTTAGTTATAAGTTGGTCGTCGAGACTGATACCAATCGCGCCTCTACAGAAGATAGGACTCCAGGACTGGGATTTAAGCGGATTAAGTCAGATCAAGCTCAAGAAATTCAGGTGATTGCTAGGCGGATTCAGGAACAGAATCTACCAAAGGAGTTCAAGCCCTTAGCTCTAGCTGAACTCTATGGTGACGACGATTTAACGGCTGAGGCCATTGAAATCCTGGAAGGACAAGAAAACGATCAAAAAATAGCACCGATTTATCGCTTATTGGGTGATTTGTATCGACGGATAGGACTAGTTTTGGAAGCCGAGGTTCCTTATTTACAGGCAGTAAAACTTGCAAAAGCAACTGACCATTGGGAAGAACTGGCAGCAGCCAAAGCTGGATTAGGGGAAGTTAACTATGCTCGTGGGAATCGGCAAGAAGGAGTGAGTTTGTTAGAAGAAGCAAAGGCCATCTATGAACAGTTTGGCGACCGCAAACGGATAGGGGAAATAGAAAAGCGACTGGAACAGTTAAAGTAAGTTTCGCCCCCCTAGCCCCCCAAGTTTGGGGGGAAATTGAGTTAAAGTCCCCCGCCCCCCTAGCCCCCCAAGTTTGGGGGGAAATTGAGTTAAAGTCCCCCAAGTTTGGGGGGAAATTGAGTTAAAGTCCCCCAGAATTGGGGGATTTAGGGGGCTTGCAACTAAAGGTAGTTAGGTCAATCCATCTGAAAACGGCTGTAAAGTAAGTTTTCAGAAACCCTACATTAAACTTCCTATTTGATTCAGTTCTTCTCTATTGGAAATTACCATCAAAGCCAGTGCCACTTAAGTCTGTATTTTTTACCATAGCAACTCTGCTAGGAGTGGGGAGTTTGCCAGGGTTGGGAGCTGATACTAACCCCAGGTTTTGGGAAATTCCAGCACAATCTCTGACTGCTCCAGAGACTATACCCTTAATGAAGTCCTCTGGTCAAAGGATTGCCTTAGAGAATACCACAGTTCGTGATCGCCTTGATAGCAGCAGCCAGACTCTGGAAGACAACAGGTACTACAATTCCCATACCTTTGAGGGGAAAGCAGGGCAGCAGATTACGATTGAACTAACCAGCAACGAATTTGACCCTGAACTGATTTTAATTGACCCAGAAGGTAACCGAATTGCTAAGGATAACAACGGTGGTGAGGGAAAAAATGCCCGGATTACCGTTACTCTACCGACCACGGGGACTTATGTGATTTGGGCTAACTCCTACAATAAGCAAGAAACTGGTAGCTATACCCTGAGTTGGAGAGCAGCCACCCCCTCAGACTTACTTAAGGCTAAAGCTGACCAACTGTTACAGCAGGGAATCGAACAAGATAAGACCAGTCAATATCAAGCTGCGCTCAAGTCCTGGCAAGAAGCCCTAGGCATTTATCGGGAACTGGAAGACCGTGAGGGGGAAGCGGGCTCCCTCAATAATCTCGGGAATGTTTACCGTAAGCTAGGGCAATACCGAAAAGCGATTGAGTTTCATCAGCAGTCTTTATCCATTAAGCGGGAACTGGAAGACCGTCAGGGGGAAGCTATCTCCCTGAGCAATCTCGGGAATGTTTACGATAGCCTAGAGCAATACCGCCAAGCCATTGAGTTTCATCAGCAGTCTTTAGTCATTGAGAGGGAACTGGAAAACCGTCAGGGGGAAGCTATCTCCCTCAAAGATTTGGGGTTTGCTTACCGTCGCCTAGGGGAATACCGCAAAGCGATTGAGTTTCTTCAGCAATCTTTAGCCATTGACAGAGAACTGGAAAACCGTCAGGGGCAAGCCAAGTCCCTCAACAATCTCGGGAATGCTTACGATAGCCTAGGGCAATACCGCCAAGCCATTGAGTTTCATCAGCAGTCTTTAGCCATTGACAGAGAACTGGAAAACCGTCAGGGGCAAGCCAAGTCCCTCAACAATCTCGGGAATGCTTACGATAGCCTAGGGCAATACCGCCAAGCCATTGAGTTTCATCAGCAGTCTTTAGCCATAGACACGGAACTGGAAAACCGTCAGGGGATAGCCAAATCCCTCAACAATCTCGGGAATGCTTACGATAGCCTAGGGCAATACCGCCAAGCCATTGAGTTTCATCAGCAGTCTTTAGCCATAGACACGGAACTGGAAAACCGTCAGGGGATAGCCAAATCCCTCAACAATCTCGGGAATGCTTACGATAGCCTAGGGCAATACCGCCAAGCCATTGAGTTTCATCAGCAGTCTTTAGCCATAGACACGGAACTGGAAGACCGTCAGGGGGAAGCCAAATCCCTCAACAATCTCGGGATTGCTTACGGTCGCCTAGGGCAATACCGCCAAGCCATTGAGTTTTTTCAGCAGTCTTTATCCATTAAGCGGGAACTGGAAGACCGTCAGGGGATAGCCAAATCCCTCAACAATCTCGGGAATGCTTACGGTGGCCTAGGGCAATACCGCCAAGCCATTGAGTTTCATCAGCAGTCTTTAGCCATAGACACGGAACTGGAAAACCGTCAGGGGATAGCCAAATCCCTCAACAATCTCGGGAATGCTTACGATAGCCTAGGGCAATACCGCCAAGCCATTGAGTTTCATCAGCAGTCTTTATCCATTAAGCGGGAACTGGAAGACCGTCAGGGGGAAGCGGCCTCCCTAGGCAATCTCGGGAATACTTACTATCGCCTAGGGCAATACCGAAAAGCCATTGAGTTTTACAAGCAAGCCATTGATGTTACTGAATCTATCCAAGGTGACATCAAAGTAGAAGAGTTGATAACCTCTTATGCCAGTCAGGAGGTAGATACCTACGAAAATCTCATCAACCTACTTTGGAACCAAAAAGACTTTGAAGCAGCCTTCAACTATGTCGAACGGGCAAGAGCCAAAGCCTTCCTCGACCAACTGGCTAATGAGAAGATAGACTTTCGTGCTGGGGCTGACTCCAAACTCCTGGAACGGGAACAAGACCTGAAATCTGAAATCAATGCCCTAACCCAGCAATTAATTACCCTCCGCAACGGTCCCAAAAACCAGTGGGATAACGAAACGATTGCTGAAACCGAAAACAACCGAACTGCTCTGCGGAAAGACTACCAGGACTGGCTGGTTCAATTAAAAGTCCAAAGCCCTGAAACCGCTAGCTTAAAAACTGTAGAGGTTGCCTCCCTCCCTGAAATCCAAGGCTTGCTGGATGCCGATACTACCCTAGTCGAGTACTTTGTCACAAATGAACGCACCCTCGCCTTCATTATCACCCGCAACAGCTTCCAAGCTGTCCCTATCAATGTCACTCGCCAACAACTCACCGAAGAACTGACATTGTTCCAAGACTTTCCTGACTTAGATGAACCCCATCCCCTAGAACTGAAAAACCTGCACGACTGGCTAATTGTACCCCTCCAGCCCCATCTCAACACCACCAGCATCACCATTGTTCCCCACAGTATCCTGCACTATCTCCCCTTCGCTGCCCTCACTGATGGCCAGCAGTACCTCAGTGACAACTACGCCCTATTGTCCCTGCCCAGTGCTAGCATCCTGCGCTATTTACCCGACAAGGGCAAATCAACCACAGGCAGTCTTCTCGCCCTGGGAGATCCCACTATTCCGGGACTCTCCCCCTTAACTCATGCTCAAAACGAAGTAGAGACTATTGCCAACCTCTTCAAGACCAAAGCTCTGGTGGGGAAAGCCGCTACCGAAAGCGCTTTCCGGTCTAGGGCTAAACAATCGGGAATTATACACCTAGCGGTTCATGGGGAGTACAACCAGATTAACCCCCTATTCAGCGCCATCCGTCTACTAAAAGATAACCAGCACGACGGTTCTTTAGAAGTTCATGAAGTCTACGGGTTGGATTTAACCAATACCAATTTAGTTGTGCTCAGCGCCTGCCAGACCAAAATCGGTGAATTGAGCCGGGGTGATGAAGTGGTAGGACTAAACCGTGCTTTCTTGTATGCCGGAACCCCCACTATCATTGCAAGTCTCTGGAATGTGGATGATAGGGCGACAGGACTGTTAATGAAGCAATTTTACAGCCATTGGCAAGGGGGAATGAACAAAGCGGAGGCATTACAGCAAGCCCAGAAAGATTTACGGGAAACATATCCCCATCCTTATTTTTGGGCAGCATTTTCGTTGACAGGAGATGCTGGGAATAGGGAGTAGGGAGTAGGGAGTAGGGAGTAGGGAAGAAAGAAAAGGGAACAGGGAACAGGGAACAGGGAACAGGGAACAGGTAGTAGGTAAAAGTCATAATATTTGATGCTTTCAGTGAATAAATAAAAGGAAACAGGTAGTAGGCAAAAGTCATAATATTTGATTATTTTAGTACTGAAATTGATTGTTAATGCTTCCGAAAAAACAGCGATAGCACCTGGATATTGTTTATTGATTCAAGTTATGATATCCGAGCAATTTTGATTTAGATAAGATCTAAAAAAGACCTGATCTAATCAGGTCTTATCAAAATCATGTCCCCACAAAAAATATTTGTGAACACTGACAGTTCAATTTCAGCAGTTATCCAACCAAACCGCTAAATCTGTTGCTGTCTCAAAATTCAACAACGCTTCACTCAATTCCTCCAATCGAGTAATCGATAATCCTTCAATCTGCTGTTGGAGCCCAGGGTCAAGTAAACCTAACCTCAGGGTTAGCTGACGCATCACAATTAATAGGGCTTCCTCCTGCTTGCCGCGCTGGCGTCCCTTTTGGATAATATCTTGATAGGTAACGGATTCTTCCATAACTTCCTCTGACAAGGTGAACACTAATAGTTCAATGTCAGCCGTGCTCCAACCAAACCGCTAAATCCGTTACTGTCTCAAAATCCAACAAGGCTTCACTCAATTCCTCCAATCGAGTAATCGATAATCCTTCAATCTTCTGTTGGAGCACAGGGTCAAGTAAACCTAACCTCAGGGTTAGCTGACGCATCACAATTAATAGAACTCCCTCCTGCTTGCCGCGCTGGAGCCCCTGCTGGAGTCCCTGCTGGAGTCCCTGCTGGAGTCCCTTTTGGACTCCCTTTTGGATAATATCTTGATAGGTAACTGATTCTTCCATAACTTCCTCCCTCAACAATCGACAGACTAAATTTTTGTCAAACCGTAAACCAGCCAGCACATCCACACAGGCCGCTAGGTTTCCCCGTAATGGTTTTTCTTCAATTCTATCCACTTGGGCAACGACTTGCTCTAACAATCCTAGGGGCTGATTACTCCTGGCTAAAGTTGCCAAGGGTAACAAAGCGCGATTAGCCAATAGTGGTAATGGGTCTTGCTCCCACAGGCGAATTATTCTATAACGGTGCCAGGTATTAATATCCCTAAACTCGTTATTGAATACCATCTGTGAGGTTGTAGACTTTAGAAAAATTACCACCTGTTCAATGGGACATCGGTATTTGCGGTGTAGTCTGACCCAGTAGTCCAACATCCGAAATGGTAGTGGTGGGTCAGATTGGGGCAAGGTTTGAAATTCTAGGTGCAGAATTTGGTTAGTACTTTGCAGTAAACTCAGAGCATCAGCTTGAATGGGTTCACTACTCAATTCGGCTTTAAGTACCTGAATATCTCTAGGTTCTTCACCCAATAGCCAGTGAAAAAACTCCGATGGGTATTCTTCTGCTAGGTATTTACAGATATTATCGTAAGCCAAGGCAAATTGTTCAAAGTTAATACTATTTCAGATACTGTAGTGAATCTGAACCAGAAAATTGATCGCACCTGGATCTTGTTTATGGAGTCAAGTTATGATAACGGAGCAGTTCTGATTTCGATCAGATACAGAAGGAATAATAGTAAATCCAGTTAATAACTTCTAAGGGGAAAATTTCAAAAATGCTGAAATCCCTTATTTAAACTCAGCAATTGATCAGCATAAGTGCCAGTTTGATCTTTCAACCAAACCTGATTACCACTAGTAATCTTGCCAATTACTGCTGCTCCCTCCCCCAGTTGTGCCACCAATTCTTCAGCAGCTTCAGTGGGCAAACATAGCACTAATTCAAAATCTTCACCACCATACAACGCCCAATCCAAAGCTTGCTCTGGGGACACCAATTTACTCAAGCTTTGAGGTAGGGTAATTCGGTTGGAATCAATCTCAGCACCAACACCACTGGCACGACAAATTTGTACAATAGCATCTGCTAAACCATCGCTACTATCCATACCCGCAATGGATAGTTGTAAGTTAGAACTTTCAAGCTTCAACCTGTTAACCTGTAACTCCAGTAAAGCTATAACATCAAGTCTAGGTTGAGGACGCTGGTGAGCTTTAATCAGAGATAGCCGTTCCTCTGGACTTAAGTGTTTGCCGAAATCTGGCTTGAGGAGTAATTCTAGTCCAGCCCGGGAAGCACCATGAACACCTGTTACCACAATGGCATCTCCCACCTTCGCCCCTGTGCGCCGGATAGCTCGGTCGGGGTAGACTTGACCAAAGGCAGTGATAGCAATAGCAATAACTGGCGAGCGACAGATATCTCCCCCGACTATCGGTGTATTGTACTGGTTCAAACACTGAGTCATGCCTTGGTAAAGTCTCTCAACCCAGCTAACCGCTACATCCCCTGTCAGACTTAAGCCTACCGTAATGCCTAGGGGAGATGCTCCCATAGCAGCTAAATCAGACAAATTAGCAGCAGCAGCACGCCAACCAGCATCTTCTGGACTAGTAGTGCATTGGCTTACCCCACCGTAGCGATCGCTAAAATGCACCCCATTCACCAAAACATCTGTAGTAATCACCAAGGATTGACCAGACTCTGGAGGGGGAATTACCGCTCCATCATCCCCGACAATCCCTGGTGGACAGAAAGGCTGTAACCGTTCTAGAAGACCTTGTTCTCCGATATCTTTTAGTAATTCAATGGTCACGAGAAAACGATCTATCTATTGATTGATACTTCCCACTGGAATCAACTTAGTTATCAGTAATTAGTCCAGCTAATCCCTGGCTTCGCCGCAGGGGTTAAGGAGCTGACCGTTCAACCGATAGGATAGCTATGCCTGGGGCTCAACTAAATTTTCAGCCCCATCAATAACTCTCATCGACTCAATTACATCCCCTCGTTTGAGCTGTCTGAGTAACTCTTTGTTTTCTACCACATAGCCAAAGACAGAATAGCGCCCATCCATGAAGTTGATACCAGCTGGGGTAAGTTCTGGTTGAAACAAGAAGAAGAAAAACTGAGAAGAGCCACCATTGGGGTCTTCTGCAGGACGTGCCATAGCTAGGGTACCATAAGCAGAGAAAGGCAGCACAGGTTGCTCACGATAACGACCAATTTCTTCCAGGGTAAACTCATAAACCGGTTCCGAGTCCCCTTTCAGCATGATTTCTATGGGAATCCCTCGATATTCACCAGTTTCCGGGTCAATAAAGCCTGTCGCTTTTCCTGGAGGGTCTCCTGCTTGCAGGATATAGTTATCTTCAGCACGGTTGAAGGTTAGACCATCATAGAAACCCCGCTGTACCAAATCCACAAAGTTACCGGCTGTGACTGGAGCATTGTAGCCATCTACCACCATTCTCAAGGAACCTTCCTTTGTGGTCATTTCCACGGTAGCGCGACCCTTAAGTTGAGGTAAGTTACTATACTCTGGGGGTACCTCAAAGGGAAACTCCTCTACCATCAATTGTTCCAGTTCCCCAACTTTATCCAAGAGTATCCCGCGCTCAATCAAGACGCTTTCCTTGTCTTTAGCCTCCACAGCTTCTCGAATCTTAGCAATTTCGGCTTGGAGCTCGGCAATTAGGGCTTCGCCTTGGGGTTTTCTGGCATCTGGAATGTCCGCTAGCAATTTCTGATCACTACTAGTTAAAACCACAGCAGCTTTAGTAATATCACTGGTGATGGGACTCCAGCGTTTTGCCCGCATTTGTTGAGAAATATCCTCCAAACTGGCTTGTATTTTCCGCACTGGCTGATTATCTATCGGTAAGCCGTAGCGCAACAGAGCTTTACCATCAGTAATGGCATTACCCCCTGGTAATCGACTTTCACGAGGAGGTTCTTGATTACCAAAGTTAAACTTAAAGTTCCACCAAGCTCCACTCAGACCTAAGGAAAGGGACATTAACAGCAGCCCCAAGAGGGTAGTCTTGGTCAAGCGTTTCCACCAATCTGGCAAAGAAATCTTTAAACGTTTCATAAAAAATAATTACCCCAAGCATTACACCAGTGGTGTCAAGGCTGATCCACAACGTATCAAAACTTCATCTCATATCTTCCCATGTCAAGGTAGTTTATGATACTGTTGACCCATTCGCTTCGGTTAGTTTAGGGTTGGCAAGTTCCTTGCCGCAGCGCTTTGGCACAAATCTTTACGTTAACCTCCAAAGTGCAACTTTCAACCTTCAACCTCTCAAGGGTAAAATAAGATGCCGATTGTTCTGCCCGAGTTAGCAGGTTAATGATTTCTAGTAACGACTTTCGCACTGGTGTCAGCATTGAGTTAGATGGATCCGTATGGCGGGTGGTGGAATTTCTCCACGTCAAGCCTGGAAAAGGTTCCGCCTTTGTTCGTACCAAACTAAAAAATGTCCAGACAGGGAATGTTGTCGAGAAAACCTTCCGGGCTGGGGAAACAGTACCCCAGGCAAACCTGGAAAAACGTCCTATGCAGCATACCTACAAAGAGGGCGATGACTTTGTCTTCATGGATATGGAAACCTTTGAGGAATCTCGCCTGAGTGAATCACAGATTGGCGATCGCTCCAAGTATCTCAATGAAGAAATGGAGGTGAACATCCTCTTCTGGAACGACCAGATTCTAGAAGTAGAACTGCCCAATTCTGTAGTGTTGGAAGTAGTCGATACCGATCCTGGTGTTAAAGGTGATACCGCTACTGGTGGTACCAAACCAGCCATTGTTTCAACGGGAGCTCAGGTGATGGTTCCTCTATTTATTTCCATAGGAGAGCGGATTAAAATCGATACCCGTAATGATTCTTATCTTGGTCGCGAGTAAATTGTTTTGATGCCTTTATTTGATGCTCTTAATATATCATGGCAATCAAGATAATGGACTCAGCTGACTACTAAGGCAAAATAATGCCAAAAAATCTTCATCCTTAGCCTTTAGGCCCAAGACCCTAACCTCTTTTTAAAAATTGTGGCATTAGACATCAATCAACTTCGTGATCTCCTAGCTGCTATTGCTCAAACCGATATTACAGAACTGACCCTCAAGAGTGATGATTTTGAACTCACAGTGCGTAAAGGGGTCAGTATCACCCCTACTATTGATTCCGGTGGAGCTAGCACTCCTTATCAAGGCGCTACAGGCTCCGTAGAGGTAGCCCCAACACCAGCCCCAACACCAGCCCCAACAGTACCTCCACCAGGGGTAGATCAAAAGTGGGAGGAAATTAAGTCACCCATGGTCGGGACATTTTACCGTGCTCCTGGTCCTGATGAAGACCCCTTTGTGGAGGTAGGGGAACGCATTAGTGCTGGTCAAACTGTTTGTATTATTGAAGCTATGAAGCTGATGAATGAAATTGAAGCAGAAGTGACTGGACAAGTCATGGAAATTTTGGTGAAAAATGGAGAACCAATAGAATATGGTCAAGCACTAATGCGGATTAAACCTGACTAAGGATTACTCTTTAGATAGGTTTGACAGATGTCAAGCTAATAATAGCTGCTAGAAGCGAAAATAGGTTTGCTGGGCATGCGAATTAGAGGTCTGCCAACGTATATTTATTTGCCGCAGCGTCGGTTGAAAAATTTTCATCCAACGCTAGTGAGCAACTGCTCAAAGCAGTCTAACCTGGGAAACCTCTAGAGTGGGAAGTTTTGATTGACATCTTGGCGAGTCAGTGGTTGATCAAGGATTAAGCCTTCTCCACCTAAAACCTCTAGTTGTTTCCCATCTACCTCAATCCATACCTGAGTATTGGGGTCGAGACTGGTTGCTGTATAAACAACTTGCGCCAGACGACCGCTCATGGAGCTACTGCCGCCACCAACGGTAAATTCCTGGGACAAGTCTACATGAACACCATCACTTTTGAGAGAAACACCCCGTAGTTTTGTACCTTGGGGAATAGTGGTCGTAAATTTGCCATTGGTCGGGCCAGCCAATAAACTGTTGAATGCGCTCTCTAAGATCTCACCTTTGTTAAGGCTCTTATTATTTAAGGGAATTGAACTGGGACTTAAAACAATTTTATTATCAACATCATTGAGCCAATAGACCTGAATTTTTTCCTTAGTTGAGGGTTTGTCAGTTGTGGGTTGTATAGTCTGAGATGACTTGGGTGTAGATGACTCGGGTGTAGTTGTCACAGGCACTTCTGGAGAAGATTGCTGTGAACGCCATGCCCACCAGCTACCTCCACCTGCTGCTGCTAAGACTAGGATGGAAATACTGGCAATCACACCGAGAGGAATACCACGATCGTCTTGTTGGTCATGCATAATAACTGATTAATCAAAAGGTTGATTTACTGTAATTTGATTGGCTGTGATCAGATCTGATTAGTGCTACGAAACCCAATTGATTTTTTGATACTTCATGCTTGATATTTCATCCTTCATCTTTCATATTTTATACTTAACACGGTTTACTCCTTGATCCGCACAAATGCTGCTAATTCTAATTCACTAGGATTTAACTGGAATTGTAAGATTCGGGCTGTAATGCCTTCATCTTCAATATTGCTGAGATTTAAGCGCTGGCTAAGACTACCAACAAATAATTTGATTACCTGAGGAGGCAGTGGGTTCCCATCAACCGACAACGTTGGTTCAATTAGCTGTATGCTTTTCCCGCTCAGGATGGCCACACCGGAGTTTAAGATAATCTCTAGGGGTTGATTATCTCCTTGCTGTAATGTCACTTGTAAATAAATACGGTTGTTATCTAGGAAGTTTACTTGTGAATTCAGTAGTTTATAACGCCTACTGCCACGACTGATCACAGCATTGATCAAATCGTTTAATTGTTCTCTAACTTCCGGCGACTCTAGAGCTTGGTTGATATCTGACTCGGTTAAAACTAGACGCACTCCAGCTTGTAGCGGTTGCCTCAGAGATTTCGCTAGTGAGTCTTTACCACTGTTACGGACCTTCTCTATATCAAGGTCAATCGGATCAGTTTCTAATTCCAAGAGACCAATCCGGATATCTGGCGTCAGCCATAACCCCTTACCAGCAATTAAAACCTGGTCTACTTTGCCTGGCAAAATTTGATAATTGGGAGTGTTGTTAACTCGGACTTGCAATTGCTCGACCTGGGAAAACTGGGAGCGGATATTGCTTTCGATCACCTTGTCGAGGATGAAACCCACCCCAGAAACGACAGTGATTAAGCCTGATAGGAATATGGTCAAAAATTCCATGAAAAAAAAAAGGCAGAACGTTAAAAGTGAGGTGAGGCAAGGAGGGGAGTTAAGGGAGATAGGGTAGGTGTAAATAGTAGAGCAAAATACAAGTTAACTGTTAAGACTTGGGAACAATAAACTTGCCTATCAGGCAATAGAAGAGGATTCAATGCCTTCACACATCTTACACAGGTCTTAACACAGTTAACTTGATCAGGACTTACGCACCAAGACCCTTAAACCCTGGTTTCTGGTAATACATCAAAGGTTTAAATCGGTGTAATTACCGTCAATAACCAGCTGGCTGGGGTAAGTCCTGTTTATTTCTATCGATGTCCTTACAATAAAATTCCCTCTTAATCTTATCCCAAAACCCAGTTGAACAACCCTGTGCTAAGAGCAGGGGATGAACACTGGTTTTCCTTCTCACAATTCAAATTTCAATGGAAACACCATAACGTCAGGCATAAATTGTGATAGCAAACAACCCCACACCAAGCTTTTAAGATGGTGTGGAGCTTTGAGAAGATTTTGTTAACTCTAGTGATCGGTCAACGGTCAACGGTCAACCTTTAACCAACAGCCGAGTTTTTATATGAATCCTGCGGCAGCATTAAGGCTTTGAAGCACCTTACCGTTAGTGTGGTGAGTTTTACCATTGCCATTACGAGGCTGGATTACTCCATATCCGCCATGATTGCGTTCATAGATTACATTAATTTCCCCGGTTTTAATGTTCCGGAACATATAAAAATCGTGGTCTACTAGCTCTAGTTGTTCCAAAGCTTCCTCTACAGTCATTGGCGGCATGGCAAAATACTTCATGCGCACCACTTCTTCCGGTAGCTCAGGAGTGCGATCGCTAATCAGATCAACTTCCACCGATTCTTCTTCTAGTATTACCTCTGTCTTGGCCTGATTACGGGTTTTCTGGGATTGCAGCTTCTCCTTATATTTGCGCAGTTGACGATGAATCTTATCAGCCACCAGATCAATGCTGGCATACAAGTTTTCAGTCCCCTCTTGGGCACGAATCACTGTCTTATTGGCATAAATGGTTACTTCAGCTGTCTGTTTAGGGTTTATCCGAGGATTACGAGCCACCGATAGATTTATATCTACCTGATTAGTAATGTTTTGAAAATGATTGACCGCCTTTTCTATTTTTTGATGTACATAGTCACGAATTGCATCGGTGATATCGATGTTTTTACCTTGGATAACAAGCTTCATACTGACTACTCCATCTCGTAACGTTTGCACTTGACAATAGCAGTGGAGGTTGGGGAGATCTGCTATTGGTTCATACTCTTACCCTATCACTTTGTATTCTAGAGAACATCAACTCTTGATTTCTCTTTAAATTCCTTTGCATTCGTTGACATTGATAAAATAGGGCATAAAGTATGAGATAATTAAGGATTGTGCGTAAATGTTTAATTAGTCATCAAGGCTTAGTCCCTTACACAGTGGCTTGGGAGCAACAGCGATCGCTAGTTAGTCAACGGCTCCAAGATTCCAGTTTGGATGATATTCTCCTGTTGCTGGAGCATCCACCAGTTTACACCCTAGGAAAAGGGTCGAGTATTGACTTTCTCAAATTCGATCCCAATCAGGTTAACTCGGAGCTGCATCGGATAGAGCGTGGTGGTGAAGTGACCTACCACTGTCCTGGACAGCTGGTAGGCTACCCGATTCTCAATCTCCAGTATTATCGCCAAGATTTACACTGGTACCTCAGACAGCTGGAGGAAGTTTTGATCCAAGTATTGGCTGTCTATGGACTAAAGGGTGAGCGGGTGGCTGGGATGACTGGTGTCTGGCTAGAAGGATGTAAAGTTGCTGCCATTGGCATTAAGGTGAAGCGCTGGATTACCATGCATGGCTTTGCTTTGAATGTCTGTCCTGACCTTGCAGGTTTTAATCATATCGTTCCCTGCGGCATTGCGGATAAACCGGTGGGTAGTCTAGCTCAGTTTATTGCGGATCTTAGTGTGAAACAGGTAAGGTTAGATCTCTGTGGTAAATTTGCTGAGGTTTTTGGTGTGCAACTGATTGACCAAGGGGATTTTGCTGATACCAAATAGCTAAAGTCCTGCCCATGCTGGTTTTAGGGTAACGGTATTGCCTCTTTCCACCGTATATTTGTTAATTTTTATTAAAAAAATCACCAGCTGTGAAGACAGCTGGTATGATCCACGTAATTAATTAGAGATACGTCGTCGTTTTCCATGAGGAAAATCCAGGCTGCGCGTTCCCAAACCGACAGCCTAAAAATTTCTGCTTTAAATTTATCGTAACAGAGAATACGTTCTTTTTTGTAATTAAAGTTTACATTTTTTGGTTGAGGCAGATTTGATCAGGTAATTACGACCTTGATCAGGACGCCCCCAGAGGATTTGCTCGTGCTTATAAATCGCCATGCCTGGTTTAGCGCCTTTGGGCTTGTAGACATATTTGGGTTTAGTGTAAACAACTGGTACCTGTTCACTCTGACACCCCCGGCTGTTGTAAGCGGCTAGATCAGCAGCAAATTGCAAATCTGCTGGATCAGCTACTGTTCCTGGCTCTAATCTCAGTAGTACATGACTCCCAGCAATCTCTTGGGTATGAAACCAGAGGTCATAATCCCCAGCTGTGCGAAATGTCAGCTGGTCATTTTGCCGATTGTTGCGACCAATCAATAATTCAAAGCCACTGGGAGTCTGATATCGATAGGGCTGTGAAACATCCGATAGATTACGACTCCTTTGAGCAGAAGCTTCTAAATATCCTTGCCCAATTAGCTCTTCCCGGATTTCCTGTAGGGTTTGTAAGTCGTCTAGAGTGTTATAGGTGTTTAGCTGAGTCAATGATGCCTCGACTTGCTCTAAATACTGTATTTCCTCTTGTACTTCTTTTAGTAATGGCTCAACCGCATCCCGAGTTCGTTTCAGTTTTTGGTGTCGCTTGTAGAGAGCTTGGGCATTTTGGACAGCATTTTTCTCAGGATTTAAGGGAATCTTGACTGGCTGGTTGGTTTCAAAGTCCGGTAGGGTGATGGATTTCATCCCTGGTTGCCAATCCTGGAGATATGCCATTAATAAGTCAGCTTTTTCTCGGGATTGATCAGCTTGGTCAGATTGCTGTAAACGTTCGTTAAAGCTAGAAGCTTTTTGCCGTAGTTTTCGTAGGTTATTATTTAGCTTCTGAGTGAGTTGGTTATGCAATCGGGCAAACTCGTGTTGATTGAACTGATTGGTGTAGTAGGAATTGAGTAAGGTTTGGATATTTTTAGCTGGTTTAACTATCCCCCAATCCATTACCGTATATCCTTGGTTTGTCCAGCCTGGGTGAAAAAGGTTAGCAGGTTTAAGGTTGGCAGGTTTAAGGTTGGCAGGTTGAAGGTTGGTTGGTTGTTCGCGTAGCGTGGCCTTTTGGCCAAGGTTAGATGGTTGAAGGTTAGATGGTTGTGGGTTGTCTGTAGAGAAGTGGCTAGCGTTTAGTAAGGTTTGTAACCATTGTTGCCAGCGTTGAAATAGGTTGTGCCAGTCGGATTCTTCTAGGGTTTCGGTGGATTGCTTTGGGTCTAAACCAGCTGCTTGTACCATTGAGCGAGCGAGGGTGGGACTCAATCCTCGATAACTTTTGAGTAACTGATTTGCTACTGCTCCTGGTATCAAACTGACTCGTTCTTGCCAGCTCTGGTACGGTTCAGTCAAACTGGGGCTAGTGCCAGTCAGGGCTGGTGGGAGTTCGTAGGGTTGACCGGTTTGAATAGTACGGACGCTGGATTGCTGGTTACTGACTTGATGAGCAGTAGTGACAATCAGATTGTCAGCATCAGTTAGGATTAGGTTGCTGTATTTGCCGATAATTTCTACATACAAATGCCAAGTCGGGGGTTCTCCAGGGCGTTTGGCAAATTGCAGGTCTAAGACTCTCTCCCAAGGGGCAATGGTTTCGATGGCAATTAGGGCGAAGCCACCTAACTGGTGCCGCAGTTGGTCACTAAAGGTGAAGGTGTCGGGAACCCTTGGTGGTGGATCTCCTATGCAAATCCGGGCAGCTTGGGGGTGCCAACAAATGGTGAGCCAACCTCGACCATTTAGGGTGCGTAGGGCGATAGCAATGGTGTAGCGATCGCGTTGATAGACTTGTTCGGTACGTCCTGGTACCCAGGTAGCACGCAACTCAGAACAAGCAGCGGTCAGGGTGGTATAGTCAACAGGTTGCATGGGCCAGGTGCCAGATCTGAGCTTGGTAGGATTCGGGTTTGAGAATGCGATCGCGTAGCGGCTCGTACCGAGCATCGCCTAGCGCCTCAATGGGCGCGCATCGAATTTTGGCTTTAGCTATGGGATGAAGCTTCGCTTCCGCTAAAAGCGATTGACCGTAGGCCACGCTACGCGAACGCACTCTAGCCCAGTTCCCATTTTGGGCATTTACAATACTATTCTATAAGTCAGCCTTAGGGCTACGATCTTATAGGCTTTTTATTTCGGTTGTGAACATACTCTCAAAGGCAAGATGCAAGAGGCATGCTAGCAATAGGTGAAAGATATCCTCAGTTTGGTTTTCCAATAAAATCAAATATTCCAATTGTATATAGTCCCCTAATTACATCAATTAATAAACTTTTTTGACTCTGTTTCAGCAATTAAGCAATCGCTATTAGATTGTTTATAGTACTTAGTAATGGTTAATGGCAAATCCAATTTTATATTTGCCTGTAAAATTCATTAACAATGCACCCTAATTTTGTACTAATTAAGTAATATAGAAATTACAATTTTTACCCAAAAAAATATCCGAAAATAGTATTTTTGTGCTATAATAAAAGTGACCTTAATTAATAAGGTCAAAAACCAGCCCCCTGAACCTCAAAAACCACGGGGCTGGCTATTACCCCTAGTAACATAGGAGATAATTTTATTATGACCTATCGCGACCGTCTTAGTCCGTGGGTAATTGTGCGGTTATTACCCAACATGCAACGAGTAGTTGTTGCTCGCTTCCGTAAACGTTCAGATGCAGAGGGTCACCTGCGCCGTCTCCGACAGCTGATGCCTGATGTCGAATTTGTGATTATTTTTGATACTGGGGAGGAATTAGATAAAAAATAAATAAATAACTGGTTGTTTGTGGACGGTTGACAGTGGTTTGTGGGTAAGCATTCAGCCGTCAGCCGTCAACCGTAAACTGAGCCATAAAAACGTTATAAAAGTTGACACTTGATCGCTTTTTTCTCTGATGAAAAAAAACTATAGTTATTAGGTCGGTCAAATCTCCAATTGTCTACACACTAAAGAATAAACTCATGAAACATTTCTTCGCATCTACAACCTTAGTCACAGGATTGGCATTACTGCCATCCTTCGCTAGTACACCAGCCAGTGCCTATACCCTGTTTCAAGCAACATTGGACAGTGCTCAGGAAGTCGCTCCTGGAGGGGTTACCCAATCCCCAGCAACTGGCTCTGCTAGCTTAAAACTCAATGATGCTGCTACGGAACTTAGTTACAGTATTAACGTTGTTGGTGTTGACTTTAGCGAGCTAGCAGATGTACCAAGTCCTGCCAATGCTCTAGATGTGGCTACCATGCTCCATTTTCACCAAGCTCCCCGTGGGGAAAATGGTCCGGTAGTCTTTGGTATTTTTGCTCCGGATCAGGATAATGATGACCGCACGGTTACCTTTAACTCAGATGGCTCAACCACTATCTCAGGAATTTGGGATCTTGATGATCCTGCCAGTACTTCCTTGAGTGAGATTGCTCCTGGATTGCTGGCTACTGCTCCTGGTGCAGATACTGATCTCTATTTGAATCTTCACTCAGAAAATGACCCAGGAGGGATAATTAGAGGACAAATCATTGCTACCCCTGTCTCCGAACCTTTCTCAGTATTAGGTTTACTAGCGGTGGGAGTCATTGGTGCAGGTTCAGCAATCAAGAGAAAGCTAGTAAGCTAGTAGTCTGTCAATTTAGTTTTTAGGGTTAGGTATTAGGGGTTAGGTTAATGGTTAATGGTGGTTGGTTAATGGTTAATGGTATTAGAAATAATGTTAGGTTAATAATGTTAGGTTATAGTATTTAAACCCTAATCCCTAATCCCTAATCAGGAAAAGTAAAAGTCTAGTTACCCCGTCAATTTAATCGATGGTTAAAATCATCAGCCGCAAATCCTTAGGTACTAAACCTGTCTATGATATTGGTGTCCAGGGCGACCATAACTTTATTTTGGCAAACGGTATGGTTGCTTCCAATTGCTTCAACAAATCCCACTCCACCGCCTATGGCTATGTAACCTATCAAACTGCCTATCTCAAGGCGAATTACCCAGTTGAATATATGGCAGCGTTGCTGACAGCGAGTAGTAACAGCACGGACAAGATACAGAAATATATTGCTACTTGCTCAACCATGGGGATTGAGATTTTGCCACCGAATATCAATCGTTCTGATTTTGATTTTACCCCAATCTCTAATAGTATATTGTTCGGGTTTTCAGCAATCCGGAATTTGGGAGACGGAGCAATTAATTGTATTATAAAGGCTCGGGAAACTGGTGGTGAGTTTAAGGCTTTGGCAGATTTATGCGATCGCGTCGATTTGCGCACCCTTAACCGCCGTGGTTTGGAAGCATTGATTTACTGTGGTGCCTTTGATAGCATTCAGCCCAACCGCCAGCAACTAATCAAAGACCTGGAGCCATTGATTAGTTGGGCCCAAGACCGTGCCAAAGACCGAGAAAGTGGTCAGCTGAACATTTTTGATCTCTTTGGCAACACTAATTCTGAGCAAGATCAAAATCAGAACAATAATGCTTGGGAATCTGCTCCCACCGCCCCAGCAGTTTCTGATTTTTCACGCCAAGAAAAATTAAATTGGGAAAAAGAATTGCTTGGTTTTTATGTGTCTGACCATCCTTTAAAATCAGCCCGTCCAGTAGCTCAAGTTCTTTCTCCTGTCAGTTTGGCCGAGTTAGGAGACCAAAAGAAGGGGACAACTTTGAGTGCTATTGTGATGCTCACTGAAGTCAAGCCTCACCTTACCAAAAAAAATAATGAACGCATGGCCTTTGTGCAGATGGAAGATCTGACCGGTCAAGCTGAAGGAGTTGTATTCCCGAAAACTTACGAAAAAATTAGTTCATTACTGCAAGCCGATTCCCGTTTAATTATTTGGGCGAAGGTGGATGAGCGAGATGAAAAAATTCAGCTGATTATTGAGGATGCTGAGCTAATTGAAAGTTTACGAACAGTAGTAGTAGAACTTAACCCTCAGGAAGTTACGACAAGCCACCTTAACCAATTAAAATCGATTCTGCAAAAACATTCCGGTAAAAAACATCAGGCAAAAGTACCCGTACTGGCAACTATTCCTGCACCCCACCAGTATCAATTTGTCCGTTTTGACTCTAAATACTGGGTGCAAGATGACCAAGTAACCGTTAATGCTCTCAAAGCTAACGGATTTGATGCCCGTACTGCTCCAGTTATTAGGAGTTGAGTAAGGAGTTGAGTCTTTGCTCTTCTCTTCTCAGCAATCTACTAAAACTATAGCATTTACAAATAGTTCATTAACAATCTGGCGTTGGTTAATAATAGAATGATTTTAAGAGTGAGGTGGAATAGGCATCTTTCCTGTTCGGCGATCTTGTGGGGCGGGCAGGATGCCCACTCTACTCCTATTCATTCAAAGACTGACGCAACGCCAACAATCTTGCTGATTTCTAATAACATCAAAAACTATTCGGAGCTCTTTTTTACTATTCCCTATTCCCTATTCCCTATTCCCTATTCCCTATTCCCTACTCCCTACTCCCTACTCCCTACTCCCTACTCCCTACTCCCTTCTTTCTCAACCTGAACCAGGATTTTGCTGAGGATTAGAAGAGCGAATAAACTCAGATTGAATCTCCTCCAATTCCAGATCAAGTTGAGTTTTAGTTTTCGGTAAACTACTAGATCCAGAAACTTGATTTCCAAGGGTTTGATGGGTTGATTTAGGGGTCGGATTCCCCATAATTTCAGACTTCAATTCTTCTAATTCTTGAGCAATCCTTTTATTCAATCCCCCGACTGCAGGCTTTGATGGTACAGTAGGTTTGATAGGTGTAACTGGTTTTTGTTGCCTTAGAGGTGTAACTGGTTTTTGTTGCCTTAGAGGTGTTGCCGGAGGTGTCTGAAGATGCAAATCTTTACTTACCTCAGCCGCTGATTGATAACGTCGGTTAATAGCCCCCGCTATCATCTTGTCGATGATGCGACCAAGCTGATCACTAATAGGATGACTCAAAAAGTTGCGCCAAATCCAGACACCCTCCCTGACATCAAATAAATCACAGGGGTGCTTATCGGTCAACAAATGAATACAAGTGATACCAAGACTATAGATGTCACTGGCAAAAACTGCTCTACCAATACTTTGCTCTGGTGATACATAACCAAATGAGCCAATCGCTGTTCCAGTTTTGCCTAGACTAGTGCCAGTAGCAGCTTTCGATGCTCCAAAATCAACCAGAACCAGTTGACCACGGACCTGGGTTGCTCCCCCCACAACAGAAGACTTTAAACCCCTGCGGCGAATAATATTTTCTGGCTTGATGTCCCGGTGGATGACATGATGTTGATGAACAAATTGCAGCAATGGCAGCAAATCATCTAGTAGTGCCCGAATTTGTGCTTCATTAAAGCCACCCCGACTTGCCAATTCTTGGACTAAGTTTTGTCCATCGATAAACTCTTGCACCAAATACTGTTGGCTATCTTGACAAAAATACGCCAGCAGTTCTGGAATTTGAGGATGTTTGCCCAACTCATCCAGCCGTACCGCTTCCAGGGTGAATAACTCAGCTGCCTTTTGAACCGTGTTAGTTCCCTGGGCTTGGGGAAAAAACTGCTTGATCACGCAGGGAGGTTTAGACGGTTTATCTTCATCCACAGCCAAGAAGGTTTTACCAAATCCACCCTGACCTATAGGTTTAATCCCTCGGTATCGCTCTTTGAGCAGCAACTTCGAGCCACAGGCAATGCAAAATTTAGTTCCTTCTCGATTTTTGGGATTGGGGCAAGTGGGATTGAGACAGTAGCTCATTATCGTGGTCAGCAGTCGGGTTTTTATCTATAATTATATATTCCCCTATATACGAATAGATAAACAATGATGTGATCAGGAGTAATGGTGACAGTAGGGGATTTTTTGATCTTATCTAGCTGATCTCCCTATCCCCTCATTATCTAATTACCTGATTACTTCCAACCCTGATAGCAATTCTCAAGGAATTGTGAGAATTTTTGAGGCCATATTCCCTACGGTGCGCTTTCCGTAGGCGAATTAAATTCGCCACGGGTCGCACCGCTCCCTACT
>NZ_CEYLVT010000094.1:0-27051 GCF_982860115.1 Moorena sp. | reverse complement strand
CGGTCAATCGCGCCCCGCGTGGCCTACGGCCAATCGCTTAGCGTCTCCTAGGTCGAATCGCTTTTGGGACGCAACAGCTAACCACTAATCCCTTCAAGCTCTCAGTGGCTTAAGCAAATCATTGATCCAGTTTTCCACTTTCTCGCGCAAGGAATCAGAAGAACCACACAATGGCCGCAAATTCAGAGCCTTTTGATAGTCGCTGATGGCACAGTTCCAGTCACCCCGGAGATGGTAAGTACGCCCTCTCTGAGCATAGACATGGTCTTCCAGGCATCCCAGCATTAGAGCCATGTCAAGGTTTTCTAGGGCTAAATCGTACAATCCCAATTCCCGGAAGGTGATCGCTTGGTTAATCCAGGTGCGGATATTTCCCGGATTGAGATCAATAGCTTGCTCGTAGTCGGTGAGGGCTTCAGCCAGTTGCCCAACTGATGCATAATAATTAGCGCGATTGTTGTAAGCACTGTCCAATGTGGGATCAATTCGCAGTGCCTGATTGTAATCAAATAGGGCTTTGTAGGCCTGACCACTTTGGAAATACAGCAATCCCCGATTGTTGTAGTCTGATGCACTGGTGGGATTGAGATTAATCAACTGGGTGAACAATGCGATCGCACTGTTGTAATCCCCTTGTTTCACTTTCGAGTTTGCTAAGGTGCGCAGGCTTTTCACAGAGTGTATGTGGCTTTTTCTAGGCACTAGCCTCACTGGCGCTAAATGCCTGTGGTTTTTGCGGGACATTGGGAACCACTGTCGATTTTGGTTTTGCCGATTTAAAAAAGTAGGAGCATTCATATTTGCCTCAACCTCATTTGCAGCCTATCTAGATTCAACCTTACGGCTAACAGCACCCAGCTGGTTGGTCTTAATGTGTCACTTATTCATGCGTCTTCGGTGTACCCAAAAAAACCATCCAGATTGTCCCTGCGACTTGGGACTCTTCTTTGAAGACTACAGCAGTAAGATGACAGTTTCCTGAAAGACGAATTAATTTTGTTGGGATTCTTTTATAGAGGGGTTGGGAGTGGACACTGTTGGGAAGATGCACAATTCCCTGGGGATTTGGGGTTTGGGGTTTGGGGTTTGGGGTAGTGGTCTCATTACTGAACTGCAGCAATAGCACAAAGCGGATAGATGTGTTCAAAATAGTATAGTTACTATTCCACCGCATCCACTCTCAGGAGGAAATCCTGTGTCATCCCTTCCCCCTTCAATTCCACCTGTGTCTTCGCCCCCAACCAACCAATGGCTGCGAATGGTAGGGATGTGGCTAGCAGTTGCTGTCATTGGTGCAGGGCTAGGTTGGTCATATCAAGAATGGCAAAGTTATCGAAATCTACTCTTACGCTTAGAAGAGATTCAGAAGCACCGATCAGATCTCGAATATGAAAAATGCATGAATAAAGCCACGACTATTCCTGAAAAGTCGCCTATATATCAACAGACTCAGGTTATTTTCAATGAGTGCGCCGAGAAACTATTTGGCAAAGCTAAGATACTAGCTGCAGCGAACCAATTTAAAGACGCAATTATCGAGGCCAATAAGCTGACCCCAGATAGTGCTCCTTACCAAGAGGCACAACAGTTAATTAATCAGTGGTCATTCAGCCTATTTCAGAAAGCTACCAAGCTGTATCAGGAACAAGGTAAGCTCAATGAAGCCATTACTCTAACTCAGGTCATTCCTGAAACTACTCTGATTCGTCAAAGATTACCCGAGACCATTGCCCAATGGAAACAAGAGTGGGCTGTGAATGTATCGATTCGCAAACAAGCACTTCAAGCCCTGGAGGCAGGTCAATGGCAACAGGCTAAGCAAAACGCTAGGAGGGTGACTACTGGCTATTGGCAAAAGCAAGTTGAACCAATTATAGACAGGGCAGATGCGAAAATTTCTACCCTAGAAGCCCAGCAAGAAGCTCAACGAGTCAGACGACAAGCCCAGCAAGAGGCTCAACGAGTCAGACGACAAGCCCAGCAAGAGGCTCAACGCATAGCCAGAGAAAAAGCACAACAAAAAGCTCAGGAGCAGGATCAACGTAGACAGCAATGCATTAAGCTGGTAACGAAATACACTGAAGAGAATGAGTGGGCTCTCAAAGAATACGAAAGGTTAAGATGTGATGATTTTCCCCATGAGCTATTTTAAGCAAGCCATCGGGTTGTTCTTATCTTAGACACACTTCTGTCCTTTCCCACGGGCTTGATTACCCATGATCCCACGATACCCTTAGGCACGCTTACCTTAGGCATTAAATATCAGACGTTAACCCAACATCTAACACCTCAGACCTAACATCTGACACCTAATACCTAACACCTAACATCTAACCCTCAAAACTAAATTAACAGAGTACTAGCTTAGTTTTAGCCCCTGAGTAAACCTGAGAGGCTCAAGGATTGCCATAATTTTTGTAAAGTATAATGAATGATTTATTTGCAACTACATGGCTGATATAACTGGCTGGGTGAATCTCCTCACCCCCTTACCATTCCTCCCCCCTGAACACCCTCTCCCATCCCTATTGGCAACAGCAACTGAAGCCACTGCTAATGAAGCAGAAAACGGTTCACTGGTGCTTGCCGGAGTGCTATTGAGTCTAGTGGTGATCTACTTCGCCAGTAAACTCGGAGGCGAAATTTGTGCTCGGATTAACTTACCACCGGTATTAGGGGAATTGGTCGGTGGTGTAGTTGTCGGGGTTTCTGCTCTAAATCTGCTAGTTTTCCCAGAAGGGGGCAGTGTGGCTAGCAATTCCTTAATGATGACCTTTCTCCAAACTACCGCTGGTCTAACCCCAGAAGCTACCAACTCAGTATTTCAGTCTACTAGCGAGGTGATTTCCGTCTTAGCGGAACTCGGCGTGATTATCCTGTTATTTGAAATTGGACTAGAGTCTGACCTCAAAGAACTTATCCGTGTTGGTCCGCAGGCCGCTGTGGTAGCTGTAGTTGGGGTGGTTGTTCCCTTTGCTGCTGGTACTGCTGGTTTAGCTTACCTATTTAATATTTCTGCTGTCCCTGCTATTTTTGCTGGTGCTGCCCTAACTGCCACTAGTATCGGGATTACCGCTAAAGTCCTAGCAGAAATTGGACAGCTGAGTTCTAAAGAAGGGCAAATTATCATTGGTGCTGCCGTACTTGATGATGTCCTAGGAATTATCGTCCTGGCTGTGGTGGCTAGTCTGGCAAAAACTGGAGAAGTCGTGATCACTAATGTGATCTATTTGATTATTAGTGCTGGTGTCTTCCTAGTTGGAGCAATTCTAATCGGTCGCTTCCTCGGTCCGTATTTCGTTGCCTTGGTCAAGGAAATGAAAACCCGAGGTCAGGTATTACTGACAGCACTCATTTTTGCCTTTGTCTTGTCCTATATTGCCACAGCTATCCAATTAGAAGCCATTTTGGGCGCTTTTGCTGCTGGGCTAGTCTTGGCAGAGACGGATAAGCGTCGAGAATTGGAAGAACAGGTCCTACCAGTGGCAGATATACTTGTGCCCATCTTCTTTGTTACAGTGGGAGCCAAAACTGATTTGAGTGTGCTTAACCCAGCAGTTCCCAGTAATCGCGAGGGTTTGATATTGGCAACTTTCCTGATTGTGGTGGCAATTCTTGGTAAGGTGATCACAGGATTGACAGTCTTTGGTCAATCAGGAATTAACCGTCTAGCTATTGGGGTTGGCATGATTCCCAGAGGTGAAGTGGGGCTAGTCTTTGCTGGTGTTGGTTCAGCAAGTGGTGCTCTTTCAGAAGCCACTGAAGCAGCGATTATCATGATGGTTATCTTAACGACTTTTGTCGCTCCGCCTTTGTTGCGGTTGGTCTTTCAAGAGCCATCTGAGCCGGTGGAAACAGCTGGAGAGTCTTGAGACTTGTGGCTAAGCTATCTGAGCTTGCTGATTAAAGACAATTATTATTGATGCAGGATTCTTGAAGAATCCTGTTCAATTTAGTTGATTGTGTATGCTTTAAGATTTCGACATTGCTAAATGTGTTAACTAAAACCAAATTTTCGATTCAGAGAAACCCGTGTATACTGAAACTCTTGAAACTTAACCAAGCTACTCTACGTCCGAGTCTGTTAACGGTTTTAATAAGATTAATCAGATTAATCAGATTAATCTGATTAGTCAAACAGACTAGACATTGGTTGACTGGGCTATTAATTAGGGGTATTCATCGTGAGCGGTTAGGGATTAGCGGTTAACTATAGCCTACTCTAGGCAGCTGTTAGGGTCTAATACTTAACCGCTAACAACTGCTATAACCAATTCCTATAACCAATTCCTATAACCAATTACCTAAGATACATGATACAGGAGTAATAATTGTGAGGTTTCGCTGGCTACTGCTACTCTCCAGCTCTTTGACATTTTCTCTATTTTCATTGGCGGCTCAAGCCCGTGAACTACTATTTTGGCAATATGATCGCAATCAGAATCGCCTGGAATTTACCACTGATGTGGGTGTACAACCCACAGCCCAACTCATTTCTAATCCTACCCGGTTAGTCATTGATTTACCGGGAATTAACGTCGGAGGTCCATCAACAAATCAGCGTCTAAGCGGGGCGATTCGAGAAGTGCGAGTGGGTCAATTTGAGAGACAAACCACTCGGATTGTGGTTGAATTGGCTCCTGGTTACACTATAGACCCCCAGCAGGTAAAATTTCGGGGTATTAGCCCCAATCAGTGGACTGTACAATTACCTCAGCCCTATCGAGGGTCATTGCCGGTTCTGCCTAACCCAGCACCGCCATCCCTACCACCGGCTCAGCCACCAACCCGCACTCAATCCCCTCCACCACGGCCAACTATTCCAAGATCCAATCCAACTATTCCGAGATCCAATCCGGGGATTCGCCGACAAGGCTTTCAGATCAATAGAAATGGATTTTTTGTCAGTACCGATGGTGGGAAACCCATCATTCAAATCCAACGAAGTCGCAATAACCGCCGCATTAACATCGACCTGGAAGGGGTTACGATTCCCGAGAGTCTGTTAGCAGAGGATTTGGATGTAAATCGCTACGGGGTTAGCAAAATTGAGTTTGAAAAGAAAAAAGATTCCCCACCGATTGTCCGGATGACGCTGAATGTGGATAGTGACAGCCCTGATTGGCTGGCATCCTTCAGTGAAAGATTGGGAGGGGTGTTGATTTTTCCTAGGGGTGTCCCGGCTCAACGCTTAGATAATGGACCAACATCCAAAGTTCCAACGAAACCAATTCAATCTCGTAGCTCGGCTAATACCGGTAAGTTAGCCACCATTGGCTCAGTGGAACTGGCTAGGAATCAGACTCAGCTGTTGATTAAGGCTAACCAACGGGTCAGAGCCACTAGCAAATGGGATCCTCGTTCAAAGGCTTACCAAATTACTATACCGAATGCCAAACTAGCTGACAAGTTCAGTGGCCCTCAACTTAATACCACTAGTCCTGTATCAGAGGTGATGGTGCGGCAGGAGGACAAAAACACGGTGCTGATTTTGGTACAGCCATCAAACGGGACCCGGATTGGTAGCCTCAATCAGCTCAATGATCAGCTGCTAGCTCTGCAACTGAGACCATTTCTATCAAGGAGGCCAACCAGGATACCCCCGCGCTCGATTCCTGTGCCACCCCCTAACCGGACTCGCCCACCAATTCCCAGACGTCAGGTTCCCAAAGAGCGCCTGGTAGTGGTCATTGATGCCGGACACGGTGGCAAAGACCCTGGTGCTATTGGGCTTGGGGGTATACAAGAAAAAGATGTTAATTTGTCGATTTCCCGACAGGTGGAAGCGCTGTTGGAAAAACAGGGGATCCAGGTTGTCATGACCCGCTCAGATGACCGATTCATCAGTCTGGATGGACGAGTTCAAGTGGCAGAACGGACTGATGCTGATTTATTTGTCAGCATCCACGCCAATGCTATCGGGCGTAACCGACCAGATGTGAATGGATTAGAAACTTACTACTACTCTACTGGTCAGAGTCTTGCCCAAACCATCCACTACACTATCTTGCGGAGCGTGGATATTAGTGACCGACGTACCCGACGGGCGAGGTTTTATGTGCTCAGGAAAACCTCCATGCCAGCAGTTTTGGTAGAAGTTGGTTTTCTAACCGGCTATGAAGACTCAGCTAAACTGAAAACTTCCGCCTATCGCAGCCAGATGGCTAGAGCGATCGCTCGTGGCATCCTCCTATATATTCGGCAGAATCGGTTATATTCGGCAGAATCGGTTGACCTAAGTTAAGTTATGATTTTTGTCAATTCTTAATTGATAATTGCTAACCTATAATCTAACGATTTTCTTGTTTTGAGCGAACCCAAGTAATCTGTTTATTGCCCCTGGGTGGGTAGGTGCCAATTATTAACCAATGATCAATAACCCAATTTTGATCTCTCGAACTCAACCCCAGAGTCGTCCTATCGGGATTTTCGACAGTGGTGTGGGGGGTCTGACTGTTCTGAGGGAACTATACAAACAACTACCATCCGAATCAATTATTTACTTTGCTGACACAGCACGGCTACCCTACGGTACCAGGTCTGCGGATGAAATCGTGCAGTTCGGCTTCGAGATTCTCAGCTGGATGGTGCAACAGGAGGTCAAAATGGTGGTGATGGCCTGCAATACCAGTTCGGCTCTGGCATTGGAAACTCTGCGTAGTGAGTTTGACATCCCAATTTTGGGGCTGATTCTACCAGGTGCCCGTGGGGCGCTCCACCAAGGTCGTCGGATTGGGGTGATTGCTACACCAGCTACGGCTGCCAGCAATGCTTATCGAAATGCTATTTTAGAGGTTGAACCAACGGCTCAGGTCTGGCAAGTGGGTTGTCCGGAGTTTGTGCCATTAGTGGAGGAAAATCGCTTGTGCGAACCCTACACTACAGCGGTAGCACGGCAGTACCTAGAACCTTTGCTAGCAGCCCAAATCGATACCCTAGTTTATGGCTGTACTCATTATCCCCATCTAGAACCGATCCTGCGGGAAATATTACCCCCAGACGTTAAATTGGTAGACCCAGCAAAATACGTTGTTGCTGCTGCTGCTCAAGAACTGGATTTAATTGGAGGGAAGAATACTGGGCAAGCAAGACCAACTCGCTTTGGGGTCAGCGGTTGTCCTCAACAGTTTGCCCAACAGTCCCTACAATGGCTGGGTTACACTCCAACAGTTGAAAAAATACATCTACCACAGGTTTCAATCCCTACGATACCTTTAGGTGCGACCCGTGATGGCGAGCAATCCCTTGACCGTAGGTCACGCTAAGCGAACGCCATCACGGAAAGCGCACCTTTAGAATCGGTAGATTGACAAATAATAGACCGATTTTTTTTACTAAAAATTGCTTGTGGAGGCAATAGTTAACGCATTCCACTTTCCTTAGGTGAAGTCCTTGCTCAGAGGCGATTTCACCTAAGTTAGTTATTATCAAGATTAATTTTTCGCAATTGTTTCGGTCACTTTAACCCCTTTAACTCACCCTAGATCTAAATCAAGCTAAATCAAGGTTTGGCTCAGCTTGTCATATCATCTCCGGATAATTAGCCTTAATAATCTGTCGCCCACACCGAACGCGCACCAAGAGACGGGAAAGGGGAATTCCTAGTTTTGTAAATTTTTGTTTCAAACTTATCACAATTAACGTAAAAGCGAAAACTCATGCTGAAGACTAACTTAGTAACTCAAAACCCTAGTGGTTGAGTAAGCAGTCAGCTATCAGCTTAGTCAATAAACAGAGTCAACTCATGGGATTTTTTTCATGGGCGACTCTTGTATCTTAAAATCTGGTTTGTCGCTTATTTTTACCCATTACCAATTGCGAATCCCTAATTTACCCTTAACCTTTACCCATAAAAAATCCGGAATATAATAATTAGTAAAGCAGATTTTATCCCCAATAACGTTACGTTTATTTTATAAGGTAATCCAACTATGTCAGGTCTAACTCTTAAAGACATCAACACCGATAGCCTTTCTGTGGAAGAACGCTATGCACTTGACATTCTAGTCAATCTGCCAGTGCCTCAGGTTAGTAAACTCCAAGAATTAATGGAATTGGAGGTAGAAGACGTTATTAGCTCTATAATTTTACAAAATTTTATTGAACTGTGTCAAGAATGCGGCTTGAACTTATCTGAGGCAGGAGTCAATAAGTTTAAAGATGCTAACAAACTCGGTAATACTGGAGCAGTAAGAGGAATTATTGGTCCTCAAACAGCTCAGTTTTACTTTGATGCTATCATCAAGAAAGTAACACCAGAGTTGCCACCAGGTACCGATAGAAACATTAACCAAGCTGGTTTAGATCTGGTTAAAGAGTTTGAAGGACTCCATAAAAGGTGCCCCGATGGCAGAGTAGAAGCTTATATCGATCCGGTCGGAATTCCTACTATTGGATGGGGTCATACGGCTGGTGTTCGCATCGGAGATATCATCACTGTTGAGCAAGCAGAGAAATTGCTCAGACAAGATTTAGAAAGTTCTGAATCTACCGTGAGTAATCTTGTCAAAGTATCACTGACTGATAATCAATTCTCTGCTCTAGTTAGCTTTGTGTTCAATATAGGACCAACAGCGTTTAGGCGCTCGACATTGTTACGTAAGTTGAATCAGGGTAATGATCAAGGGGCTGCCAATGAGTTTCTTCGTTGGAACAAGGGTGGTGGTCGAGTCCTATTAGGCTTGAGCAAACGCAGAGAAGCGGAGCGTAAACTGTTTCTGATCTAAGTCAAATTGAACGCGCAAGCGTGGCCTTTTGGCCAAGCTTGCAGGTTGCAGGTTCCAGGACAAACGCATCTAAATTCTAGAAGCCTTACTCAGACAAGATTGCAAAATTTATAAGCAAAATTACTTATTGTATCACTCTCATATCGAGTAGGCATTTCAAAATAAGATGCGTTTACCCTGAGTGTTCTACTCAGGCAAGTACTGCCTGAGTAGTCTATACTCCAGTGCCATTGTCAGTAGGATGCGATCGCGATTTTGACCCCCTCATGAACACTCACTTAAGTCCATTGAAGCTAAATACTTAGCCAAAAGCTCTATACTTGGGTAATTGTAAAGCAAATTAGTAGAGAGGTCTCGTTCCAGCCAAGCCTCCAATTCACCAGTCAACATTATTGAATCAGCCGATCCTAAACCATAGCGTTCAAAAGGAACAGAGCAATTTACCTCATCTTGTTCAATTTTCAACACTTTTGCTACATAGGCAACTAACCACGCTTTTATTTCTTCCCCTAAAGGCAGTTTCTTTTCTGGAGCCACCCTTGGCAGTTTTGCGACTATTTGACTGTACTGCTTCATCGCTTCACTGCGACTCATGCCTTTAAGTTGATTCCACCCTTGCCATTGAATATACTTTCGAGGTTGCAAAATCGGATCTGGCTCTTCCTCTAGACAATCTCCTTCCATTGCTTGTTGATATAGACTCTGAAGCTCTATTTGTTGCTTGCCTTGGGGTAGTTGAACATGACCAAAGCGAACTAGATTAGACATGGTCTGAAATTCTAATTCTGTATCGTCTAAATTATGAGAATCCATGACAACGTTGATGCCATGATCATCATGCCCTGACACCAAAATACAAAAATGTTTTTTGATGTTATGAAAATTTTCATCGATGAAATCGTCTTCCAAACGATGAGGATAAACCTGTACACTGGGACTAATGTAACGTGCATTAATAGCTAGTCGGCGTTGGTTAGAGTTATTGCTAGGAGAAGAATGCATAACCCTCTCTGTGAAAATAATGACTTGACCCATCTTCGCTGGTACAGCTTCCACTTCCCATTCATTTTCATCGAAGTCAAACACAGCTGAGTATTGTCTCCGTCCTTGCCAAACCATTTTGTGGTTTTTAATACCTGCAAACATTCCCTCCTCCGCAGGCACCTGCACTCGTCTAAATTTTTGCTTGTGCGTTCTATTAGCAAAATGCAAGCAGCCATTTTCAAGAGTAGCGTCATCTAAAGCTACCCATACGGTTAAATTTAAACAATCTTCATTTTTGGGATAAAGCAGTGCTGCCTTTTTAGGGTTATAGGCACTGGGGTCGTAAGACTCATAAACTTGATGCCATTTTATATCACCTTCTCCCGGCATTTTGCAAAAAACATTTGTGTTCCATAGTAGCAAATTATGCTCGCCTAATTGGTTTAATACCCGAACAATTTTGGGATTTTTAAATAACTCGGCTATCGGTTGATGAAACAGATGAAGGTCACGAGATGTGCTGAGATTCAATACATTGTTGTATAGCATCATCATCGGCTGACAATCTACTTCTTGAATAGAACTATTGCCTTCTAGGCATTTTTTAACAGATTCCACTTCTGCCCTTGTCAATAGATCAAGGGGGCCTACCCATCCTTTTTCTTCAAATTGTTTAATTTGGTCTTGTGTGAGCATAGTCATGATTTACCTTTTTTTAATTAAATTAATTGTTGATAACTTCCAACGTTTGTTCTAGAAAATAACTTCGGCAAGTGCGACGCATTATCTTGCCACTTGAAGTTTTAGGAATGCTTCCTGACTTGATCAAGGCGATCGTATCAACCTTGAGTTCGTGTTGCGCCATCAACGCCTGACGAATATCTCCAATTACTTCATCTAAATTCAGTTTTCGCAGCCAACTTCGCTCCACTTCCTGAACAACAACGAGTTTCTCTTCGCTATCTACCTCAATCCCAAAGGCTGCTCCAGCATTTTTACGCAGTGCCGAGTGGCTCTGTTCGACTGTAAATTCAATATCCTGGGGATAATGATTACACCCTCTAATAATGATAATATCCTTCAATCGACCAGTGACAAATAGCTGACCATCTTTAATAAACCCTAAGTCACCAGTCCGCAGAAATGGACCTTCCCCAGTGTCTTGTAAATAGGCTTTAAATGTATGTTTTGTTTCCTTTGGTTTATTCCAATAACCTTGAGCAACACTAACATCTGATACCCAAATTTCACCCACTTCATCTGGAGTACACCTCGTTAAAGTATTGGGATTAACAATAACGACTTCCATTCCACTGAGCGGGAAACCACAACTAACCACATATCGAGTTTCTTTTTGATTACTATCACACTCAATAATCTGATTTTTTTCTAATGCTGATGCAGAAACTGAGGCAATTTTTGGCACTTCTTGGTGAGGCTTTGTCGCCACTAATAAACTGGCTTCGGCAAGACCATAAGCTGGATAAAAAGCTGTGGCATTGAATCCACAAGGTTCAAAGGTTTTAATAAAATTTTCGATAGTGTCTTTACGGATTGGCTCTGCTCCATTACTGGCTGTGCTCCAACTGCTAAGATCTAAATTAGCTAATTGTTCTGATGTAACTCTGCGAACACAGTAGTCATAGCCAAAGTTAGGGCTTTGGCTATGGGTTACTCTATATTTAGAAATAACCTTCAGCCAGGTTATAGGGTTTTTGACAAACGTCAATGGTGAGATCACATAACAAGTGATACCAGAATAAATAGGCTGGATAAATCCATCAATCAGACCATAATCATGAAAATAAGGCATCCAAGTAGCAGCAATACTATCTGAAGTGTAGTTCCATGCTTGATTGATGCAGGCAGAATGGTGTATTATATTCTTATGGGTAACCATAACTCCTTTCGGAGTAGAGGTAGAACCAGAAGTATATTGTAAATAAGCTATAGCATCTGGGTTAATCGTTAATTCCTGCCATTGGTCTGCCAGTTTGTCTGGTATCTCTTCAGAATACAGCCATACTATCTTATTAAATTCAAGTTTTTTTTTCGATTCCTCTGAAAACTGAGAAAAAATTTGAGATGTAGTCAGCGCTAGGGAAGCTTCGGCATCCTTAATGAAACCTTGGAGTCTAGGCAGAGTTCGCTTTATCCGAATTGCATCAGGTGGAGGAGCAGGAATAGGAATGACTCCAGCATATAAACATCCAAAGAAAGCACAAATGAACTCAAGAGGCTGAGAATAAAGAAGCAATGCTCGCTCCCCTTCCTTTACCCCCATCTCCTGAAGCTGACCTGCGATCGCTCGTGCCCGCGTTTCCAATTTTCCATAAGTTAAGATTGCTGTCTCTTGTTTTTCATTGCGAAGAAAGCTATAGACTTTTTGGTCATGTTGATGTCTTGCTCGATAACCCAGCAGATCTACCAAGGATGAAAAGTTTTGCTTAGTTTTCATAAAACTTGTCCCCCATTCACATCAAGTTTCGGAAATAGACTGGGGAGCATGTCACTTATGCAGAACATTTGTACTAAGGTAATAGGTAATACAAACCCACCCCTAACCCCTCCCAGGAGGGGAAGGTAATAGGTAATAGGTAATAGGGGGAGCTAGTCCTGGATGAATATTTGTACATTATCTATAGCCCCCTCATGGGTTTAAGCTTGCTCTACTGGAAAATAGTACTAATGTTTCAGCAACTTTGACCTGCTCCCAATAGACTGTTTTTGTGAAGGCAATCTTTGGACCCGCATCCGTAACCCTTTTGTAGGACTTAGCACAGCCCCTTGACGGATAGGTTTGACTGATTCAGGAGCGATCAGTTCAATCTGCCAGTGAGACAAAATTGTTGCAATCACCATTTTCATTTCAAACAACGCAAATTCTTTGCCAATGCAGCGACGGTTTCCTCCACCAAACGGCAAAAATTCGTGAGGTGTAAATTTTCGTTCTAAAAATCGTTCGGGCTCAAACTGCTTGGGCTGAGGATACAAATCCTCCCGATGATGAGTCAAATAGATACCTGGAATAACTAAAGTTCCTGGCTCTAGCTGATAACCCATAATTTCAATGGGTGATTTAACCACTCGGTGTAAGCCAAGCAATATGACTGGATATATCCGTAGTGCTTCGGAACAAACCGCGTTTAAATAAGGCAAGCGCAAAATTACCTTTGGATTGAGGTCTCCACCCAGAGAATCCAATTCCTCTATGAGCTTGGCGCAGATTTGAGGCAAAGAGTAAATCCAGTATAATGCCCAAGCTAAAGCCGTTGCGGTTGTGTCATTGCCAGCAATTAACAAAGTAATCAGTTCATCATGTAACTCCTCCTCTGTCATCGGCAGACCTTCCTCATCGCGGGCTAACATCATCAGCGACAAGATGTCATAGCGGCTTTGGTTTGTCTGTTCTGTCCGCTCGTGAATTTCATCATAGATTAGTTGGTCAATGGTTTGGATCTCTCGCAAAAAACTTCCCCAAGGACTCCAAGCACCCAGGTCTTGACGTAGTGCCGGGATCATTATCGCCAGTATTCTTAACAATGGCGTTTTTAAAAGACCTATGGAGAGTTTTTTAAGAGTTTGGTACCGTAATTTGTCCTCTAGTCCAAAGATGACTTTGAGAATCACCTGAGTAGAGATTTCCCGCAACGATGGCAGAACCGAAAAAGGCTGATTTATTGGCCATTGGCTGCTGACTTCTTCGGTAATCTGGGAAATCAGCCTCCCGTTTTCTAGCATTTTCTCCCCGTGAAATGCAGGTGTTAGCAGTTTTCTCTGCCGTTGGTGAGGTTTTCCTTCTAGGGCCAGCAGGGATTGGGGGCCAAAAAAAGGTGAGTTGATCCCCGCCTGTTCACCCGAATCCAATTTGCTCGTAGGAGTGGAAAAAAACTGTTGGAGTCCTTGCGGATTAGTAACTACAACTTGAGGTTTAAAGGCTGGACCAATCCGGAGAGTAAAAATATCCCCATACCGATTTGCGCAAGCTTCCAAAAATTCTAACGGATCAGTGAGCCACTTTAGCGTTTGTAGTACAGCTGAATCTTTTGGACCATCAGGTAACTGAGGAGGTTGCATAATTTTGAATACTTTGTAATTATCTTTGGATAGATGAATGCTAACTAATCTTACCAATCCAACTTTGATAAAACTCTCTCATTTTTAACGGAGGCTTATCGTAATTGATATAAGCCCTGCCCCCATCTGGGCTCATAGTATTTAAGATGGCTAGATCCTGTCCCATCGTATATTCAGTTTGCAAAATATAAAACACAAAGTCAAGGATGCTCCGTAAAATATTGGTCTTTTTCTTGATCATTGTCAACATCCAAATCTGTGTCTTGTTTGCGGTAATTGGAGTGAAGCCGATTAACACCGCACATCTATCTAAGCCATCATGAAAAACAGTCATTTTAGCTCCAGTAGACCAACTATCTGTTCTGACTTGTACGTTCTGAGGATATAACCCTAAAGCATTAAAAACGGAACCTACTTTTCCGATATCATTATTGACATCAATCTTGAATTCTGACGAGAGTCCAATCCAAGCTTCTTTTGGAATAGGTGGTTTGCTATTTGACGTTAAGTACTGGTCGTCATTCAACAGATTGTAGTTAAGAGAACCAGAAAATTTTAAATTGTGTGTAGAGAAGAAGTGCAGAATATCAAATATGTTTTCTTGCACCCGCAGTACTGTGGTTGTTACATGATAATCTTTACGATAAAACATATAGTTATGCCTGTTGCTTTCAGCTTCTGGAAACTCAGGCAAAGGATACAGAGCAGTTGGGCTACCATACCACACCCAGATATAACCGTACCTTTCAGTAGTGGTATAAGCAGACTGAAAGGCTGTTGGAGGAATTGTGTCTGACTCAGGCACGAAAACACACTCCCCAAAGCGATTGTAATTCCAGCCATGATAAGGACATCGAATACAATCGTCTACAACTTTACCAATCGCCAAACTAGCCCCCATGTGTGAACAGTAAAGCTCCATGACAGATGGATAGCCGTTTTGATCCCGCCAAGCAATCAGTTGCTGACCAAATAACTGTATTTGTTTTGGCTTTTTCTGCAAAGCCTTGGAAGACATTGCAATATACCAACCTGTGGCAAAATTTACTGTCTTTTTTTCAACGGCTGTTTTTGATTGAGTGAAGTTTGGAACTGTAAGGCTTTTAAAATTATTCATTATTCGTTTTTAGTTGAGTTTTACCTATTCTTGTCCTAGGGAGTATTGTTGTGCGTGATCTTCTCTTAATGGAATAAACTCTAAAAGGTTAAATTCTTGGCGAATATCTAAAAGGGAACGATCAAGCATTGGTTCATATTCATAATATGGCCAATACTTTTGATGACCGCGAGTTTGAAACCACATCACAACTATTTCTGGTAGGACTAGAAGTAAGGAAATCACAACCAAAGTATAGAAACATAGTGGATTCTGCTCCTTCAGTATATTATCCAAAGTCGCGCTAACTGAGGGATCGTCCATGTCACGCAGCCACTCTTCATAAGCACGCACATAGTCTTTAAATGTGTAGTTGGTTATAAACAATGTTAAAAAGAAAACTCTCCATTCATCACACATATCAGTATCACAAGCAAATACAATATGGGTAATATCATGAGCCATTAAAAGTTTGCCAAAATCCTGCCTAATTCGATTTGGATCAGTGTTTTTATTATTTTCTTTGAAATACTCTTCCATACCTTGCCGTAGGGTTTGAGTACTATATTTATCTGTATATTGCAGGTATCGTTTAAAAGAACGTCGATTCATTTCAAATTTATTACCCTTATGCTAACTAAATATAATGCACACACACAAAAGCAGTAAAAAAAAATACAGAGATTATAAAGTGAATTCATCACTTGATGACCAGAAATATGTGAAGACATTCATTATTAATTGAAATAACAATGGGGCATGCCAATAGTCTCGGAACAATCTGGCGGTATGATGATGTCGGGATGTGCAACGCTGATCTGTTTTGCAGTACTCACCCTGTTGGTCTAGCTAAAGCTAACACCGATCATTACTGAGCAACACCGGGAGCATGTCAATTTTGTTAATCCCTGATTTAGATCCCCCTAAATCCCCCTTAATAAGGGGGACTTTTGAATCTAATTCCCCCCTTTTTTAAGGGGGGCTAGGGGGGATCTATTTACCTAATTACAAAGGTGACATGCTCCCGCAACACCTTCATGACAAAGTCATTATCCATCGCTGCTCGGTAGCGTTTTTGGGCAATACTTTGCTTGGATGCTTCTCGTTTGAGTAAATTCAGCTGACAAGGGTCGCAACAGTCCTATATTCAATTCCATATTCAATGGTTCATGTCCGGTGTGAATCCGGCTGTAGTCGATGCCATTGGTGACATCGTTCCACCCAGTGGAGGCTATTTTCAATTTTCCAATCGGAACGTATCGCCGTCACTAAAACCCTGGTATCTGCGGCTAAGCTGGTGATGTAGAAACACACCTCAGTGGTCATTTTATTCCAAAGACGTCGGTCTCGTTATCAATTAGTCAATGCTGTGGCTGCGGTTTAACCCGACGCTCATCCAATCTCTCAAACTCTTTGATTACGCTACCTTTCAACTTTTTAATCGTCACCGAAGGAGGGTAAATAGTAGGAGCACCGAAACCTTTTGACATGAGGATTGAGTGGATCTGGAAAGGACTGATTCTATTTCTATGGAGTGTCCTTGATTCGATAGGGGTTGTCTAGTCCTATTAATGGCTGTGTTAAACACCTATTTTGTCAAGTACAATTTCTACAAAATAGCTGCAATTACCCTGTCCTTAATCCCATTTTAATCTACCTCATTTAACTCAGAAATACTATAGTTTGGCTGAAGAGGTTTGTAAACTACTATAGTTTGAGTGAGGAGGTTTGTAAAACTAACCTTACTTAAGAGAAGGCACTACGAACCATTTCTCGAGTTTGTTCTTTGGTGATCTCACCGATATTGTTTGTATCAATTTGAGAAAAACTTTCTGATGCTGCGCCTAGATTTGACTCAAACAGTAAAAAGAAAGATTTGCTCTCGTTAAAATTAATCTTTCCATCGCCATTAGTATCTGCTAGATCAAACACCATATCTGTTGTCTTAACAAATACATCTTCAATAAGACTAGTTCCAGCATTATCTGCAAAGTTCAGGAATTCCTCAAGAGTTACTTTCTGATCTCCATTTGAATCAACTGCTTGCTGCACTTTTCCCCATATTTCCAACAACTGTGATTCTATGGCATTGTGTTCTGATGAACCCACCTCATAACCCTTGAGCATTGCTAAGGACTTAGCTTTTTCTACATAGTCTTCAGCTGAAAGAAATCCTGAGCGATCAAAATCTAGGGAATTAAATCCGACTTGCAACTTGGATTTTTGCTGTTCTGTTAGAGCCATGATGATTAATCTATATACTGTGAATTCGTCAACAATTTTAGTGGTGTATTTCAGGTATAAGCCTAAAACCACCATGGCCAATCTATCACAGTATTTCTGAAGGTCAATCTTTTTTTAAAAAAAGTTAACATACGCAAATATAAAAACAATTGTTCTAAATTTACGCGGTTTTCACTGATGACAACACACAGCATAGGAGATATTACTATTCGAGGGTCGAAAAAACAATTATTCTAAATTTACGCGGTTTTTACTGATGACAACACACAGCATAGGAGATATTACTGATCGAGGGTCGAAAAAAAAACTATTCTAAATTTACGCGGTTTTTACTGATGACAACACACAGCATACGAGATATCACTGATCGAGGGTCGAGGGTCGAAAAAAAAAATATCCGAAATTTTTGCGTTTTTCACTGATGACAACACACAGCATACGAGATATCACTGATCGAGGGTGGAATGGTAAAAAAAATATCCGAAATTTTACCTGTTGTCAATGATGACAAAACACAGAAGACAAGATATGATTGTTCGAGTGTTGTATGATGTATCACTGAACTTTAGTCTCAACTCCAAATCTCAAAGGAGGAAATAAATATTCTCAATGGAATCCATCGCGATTATAGGTATTGGTTGCCGTTTTCCAAGTGCTAAAGATCCAGAATCTTTTTGGCATTTACTCCAGAATGGATTCCATGGAATTACGGAGGTGCCAAAAAATCGATGGAATGGAAATGCTCTGTACGATCCAAAGCCAGCAACACCAGGAAAAATGAACACACGTTGGGGGGCTTTTCTACAGGGGATCGATTTATTCGATCCAGGATTCTTCGGGATTTCGCCTCGGGAAGCAGTGTCAGTAGACCCCCAGCACAGATTAATATTAGAGGTTGCATGGGAAGCGTTGGAAAACGCTGGAATTGTACCGGAGAATTTAAATAACAGCCAGACAGGGGTTTTTCTAGGAATTGTCGGCAGCGACTATGGCAGATTTGTATTTGGTAATCCGCTCTCTATAGATGCCTATGGTGGCACTGGGGTCACCCCTAGCATTGCTGCCAATCGTCTTTCTTATTTATTAAATCTACATGGACCAAGCTTAGTGATAGACACGGCTTGTTCCTCATCACTAGTAGCATTACATTTTGCTTGCCAAAGTCTCCAAAGCGGAGAATCTAATTTGTGCTTGGTAGGAGGGGTGAATTTAACGTTATCCCCAGAGTATACCCTGGCTTTTTCTCAAGCTCGGATGATGGCTGGCGACGGTCTTTGTAAAACCTTTGACGCTGCTGCTAATGGTTATGTACGCGGAGAGGGATGCGGCGTAATTGTGATTAAGCGTCTTAGTGATGCTATCCAAGCTGAAGACAATGTTCTAGCAGTTATTAGAGGCTCGGCAGTTAATCATGACGGTTTGAGTAATGGTATTACTGCTCCTAACGGATGCTCACAGCAAGCTGTGATTCGTCAAGCTTTAAAAAATGCTGGTATAGCCCCAGCCCAAATTAGTTATCTGGAAGCCCACGGTACTGGTACATCCTTGGGAGACCCAATTGAAGTTGAATCTATCCAAGCAGTGCTAGGAAAGGGGCGAACACCAGAGCAGCGCTGTTGGATTGGCTCGGTCAAGACAAATATCGGACATTTAGAGGCCGCAGCCGGGATAGCTGGGCTAATTAAGGTCGTTTTATCTTTGCATCATCGGCAAATACCACCCCATTTGCATTTAAAGCAACTTAATCCCTTAATTAAGTTAGCAGGAACCCCCTTTGGCATACCTACTCAGTGCCAGTCTTGGTCTGTTGTTACAGGGTCTCGCATCGCTGGGGTAAGCTCCTTTAGCTTTGGCGGTACCAATTGCCATGTCATTTTAGAAGAAGCCCCCAGACAGGTGGCAAGAGCTAACGAAATCGAGCGTCCTCTCCATCTATTAACCCTATCGGCTAAAACAGAAGATGCATTATGGGAATTAGTTAGTCACTATCAAAGCTATCTGCAAAATCATCAGTCCGACGCGATCGCTTCAGTTTGTTTCAGTGCCAATACCGGGCGTTCACACTTTCAGCATCGTCTAGGGATCATTACATCTAACCAAGAAGACTTAGCTGATAAATTCGCAAAAATTAGTGCAGCAGAAAAAGCTAATGGTGTTTTTTCTGGAAAACTCTCTAGTAATCATCAATCCCCTAAAATTGCATTTCTATTTACAGGGCAGGGTTCTCAGTATGTCAACATGGGAAGACAACTCTATAAAACCCAGCCCGTTTTTCGTCGAACCTTAGATCGGTGCGATCGCATTCTACAATCTTATTTAGAAAAATCTATTGTAGACATTCTTTATCCTGAAGATAGCCAAGACTTAAATAGTTCCGTCATTGACCAAACTGCCTATACCCAAGTTACTCTCTTTGCGATTGAATATGCCCTAGCCGAGTTATGGCAATCCTGGGGAATAAAACCGGATGTGGTTATGGGCCATAGTGTAGGAGAATATGTTGCAGCAACAATCGCAGGAGTATTTAGTTTAGACGATGGTTTAAAATTGATTGCCCATCGGGGACGCTTAATGCAGCAGTTAGATCAAGAGGGTACGATGCTAGCTGTTATGGCATCAGAGCAAGACATACGTCCATTAATTACCTCATACAAAACAGAAGTTGCAATCGCCGCCATCAACGGACCCCAAAACGTTGTCATTTCCGGTCAAGCAGAAGCGATTAGGATTCTGGAAAGCCGCTTAGAATCACAGGGAATTAAGAGCAAACGCCTACAAGTCTCCCACGCTTTTCATTCACCCTTGATGGAACCGATTTTGGCGGAATTTGAAGCAGTCACCCATCAAATCACCTATGATCGCCCTCGAATTCCGTTAATTTCCAATGTAACAGGAAGTCGAGCCGATGATACTATTACCACAGCAACCTACTGGGTAAATCACATCCGCCAACCCGTGAAGTTTGCTCAAAGTATGAAAACCTTGCATCAAGAACGTTACAAAATATTCCTAGAAATTGGAGCTAAGCCCATTTTAATAGGGATGGGAAAACAGTGTTTGCCAGAAGGAACAGGAGTTTGGCTACCCTCTCTACATCCGGCTCAAGACGACTGGCAACAAATGCTCCATAGTTTGGGAGAATTATATGTGCGGGGACTTAACCTTGACTGGTCAGGCTTTGATAAAGATTATGCCCGTAGCAAGGTAGCATTGCCCACTTATCCCTTTCAACGGCAACGCTACTGGCTTGAAACAGATAATAGTGAAATAGATAATAAGTTAATATCTAAACCAGAATCCTTATCAAATCAGGAGAATATTCACCCCCTACAAGGACTAAACGTTAAACGAGTCACTGCTCAAGCCATAGTAGGAAGCAATCAAGACTCCATACAGGATTGGTTTTACGAAGTAAAATGGCGTACCAAAGTTTTCTTTAGTAAGCAGATGAGGGGTAATTATTTACCAACTCCTGATGAAATTGACCTCAAACTCAGTCCTCAAGTTACCCATCTAATCGCTAAACCTGACTTAGAAATATATCAAGAAGTCTTAACCCAGTTAGAGACTTTGAGTATAAACTATGTTCTCAAAGCTTTCCAGGAATTGGGATGGAACTTCCAAGTAGGAGACTCTTTTTCAAGGTCACTAATTGCCCAGAAATTGGGGATAGTCCAGCATCATCACAGGCTATTGGGACGTTTGCTCGAAATGCTGTGGGAAGTGGGAATCCTCAAACCCATGGACAGTAAGTGGGAAGTCGCTCAAGTACCATTAGTTCAAAACCCAGAGATCCTCTTTAGCTCCTTATCAAGTCAATATCCCAATGCAAGCACAGAACTAACTATTTTGAAACGTTGTGCTTCTCAACTCGCTTCTGTGCTACGGGGAGAATCTGACCCAGCGCAATTAGTTTTCCCAGAAGGAGATTTAAGCTCTGTTACCCAACTTTATCAGAACTCTTCAGAATCTAAGGTGATGAACACCTTGGTTCAACAAGCCGTCTTATCCGCATTGGAAAAATTACCAAAATCTCGTGGAGTGCGACTGTTAGAAATTGGGGCAGAAACTGGAGGAACTACCGCTCATATCTTACCTCACTTGAATCCAGAGCAAACAGACTATGTATTCACGGATATTGGCTCTTTCTTCATCACCAAAGCTCAGGATAAATTTAAAGATTATCCTTTTGTTCGCTATCAAAACCTAGACATTGAGCAAGACCCATCCACTCAAGGATTTGAACTCCACCAGTATGATTTGATTATTGCAGCGAATGTGCTGCACGCAACCCAAGATTTACGTCAGACCTTACAACACGTAAAGAGGTTATTAGCACCACAAGGAATAGTCATCTTGGTGGAAACAACGGTTCGCCAAAGATGGTTGGATTTAATTTTTGGACTTCTTGAAGGTTGGTGGCGGTTTAGTGATTTAGATTTAAGACCCGATTATCCATTACTCTCAGCCAAAAAATGGCAACAACTGCTTCAACACAGTGGTTTTAAACAAGCTGTCAGTATCCCGGATAGTCAGGATACTAATGTTGCCTTGTCAAGGCAAGCAGTAATTTTAGCTCAAGATTCAGATACGTCATTATCGAATACTAAATCTGAATCAATGGGTCATTGGTTAATTTTTGCAGACACCTTTGCAGACAGAACAGTTGTCGGAGAAAAGTTAGCCCAAAAATTACAGCAGCAAGGGGGTGAATGTAGTTTAGTCTATCGAGGCGATCACTACCAAAAACTACAGAAAGGTTCTTATCAACTCAATCCCTCTAACCCCCAAGAGTTTGAACAACTGATTCAGTCTATTCAAAAAAACAGTAACTTTCCGTTAAAAAGGGTAATTCATTTGTGGAGTTTAGATGCTCCAGATCCCCAAGAGTTAACAATCACCACCTTAAAGTCTGTTCAGCGCTGGGGATGTGGCGCAGTGCTTCACTTAGTGAAAGCATTAATCAAAACCAAGTCTATGCCCCAGCTATGGCTAGTGACCCGTGGCAGTCAATCAATCCTCTCTAAAACAGAACAAGTCTCAGTGGCTGCATCACCTTTGTGGGGTATGGGGCGAGTAGTCTCTCTAGAACATCCGCAGATGTGGGGGGGGTTAGTAGATTTAGACCCACAATCTCCAGAGTCTGAAACCGAAACACTCTTGAAACTTATAGCAGATCATGATCAGCCAGAAGATCATCTAGCTATTCGAGGAGAGGAGATATATGTAGCTCGTTTAGTCAAGCAATCTTGTAACCCATCCCAACCCTTATCACTAGAGTCAAATGCCACTTATCTGATTACAGGCGGATTGGGAGCTTTAGGATTACATACAGCTAAGTGGATGGTTGAGAAGAGCGCAAGACATCTGGTATTAATCAGTCGCACTCAACCCTCACAAGAGCAACTAGAAGCGATCAGTGATTTAAAACAACAGGGAGCTAAAGTCATTGTCGCTCAAGCTGATGTCTGTAATTTTGAAGAACTTTCAAAAGTCTTTGAGCAAATAGACAGCTACTTAGCCCCCCTGAAAGGCATTGTTCATGCTGCCGGTATAGGAGCATTGCAACCAATTGAGCAGATGACACTGACTCAGTTAGAACAGGTAATGGCTGCTAAAGTCATCGGTGGATGGATACTTCATCAATTGACCGAAGATAAAAAGCTAGACTTTTTTGTGAGCTTCTCATCTATGACTGCTGTATGGGGTGCCACCGGTCAAGCCCACTATGCAGCATCGAACTGTTTCTTAGATGGGTTAAGCTATTACCGTCAAGCCAAGGGGTTGCCCAGTTTTAGTATCAATTGGGGACCTTGGTTCGGTGGTGGTATGGCAGGAGAACAAGAGTTAAAGAAAGCCCGGAAAATAGGTGTGGAACCCCTATCTCCCGAGCAGGGAATCGCCGCCTTAGAGCAATTATGGAGAAGGGATCACATCCAAACAACAGTAGCGAATGTCAATTGGAATTTATTCAAACAACTGTATCAAATCAAAAGACAACGATTACTTATAGAAGAGATTGAAGTCACTCCCCTCAACAAACAACGAGCACATTCTCAGCAAAATGTTGAAATATTACAATCCCTAAAAGCAGCTGCTCCACGAGAAAGAGAAAATCGTTTGATAACTTACCTCCAAGATGAAATATCTCAAGTCCTAAGAATCAGCTCTTCCCAAATTGATGTACAACAGCCTCTTAACAAAATGGGAATAGATTCTCTGATGGCTTTAGAATTGCGAAATCGGCTGAAAACAGCTTTAACAGTGGATGTACCAATCGTCAAATTTATAGAAGATACCAGTATTATTGACTTAGTAACCAAAGTATTAGTAGCAGCAGTCAATGAAAAACTGATCAAAACTGACTTAGGTCAAAGGTTTGAGTCAGACAATATCGAAACAACGCTATTCAGTAGTACCGAAGATAATGATTGGATTGAGGGGGAACTATGAATTTATTTGATTTTTTACAAGACCTGGTCATCAAAGGGTGGAAATTTTGGAGCGAAAATGGGAAACTTCGCTATCGTGCCCCAAAGGAAGAGTCAAACTCTCTAATCTTAGATCAACTGAAACGGCATAAAGCCGAAATCTTACAATTACTTCAGGAAAATCCCAGCCTTTTTAATAGTTATCCCCTTTCCTACGGTCAACGAGGACTTTGGTTTTTGTGGCAACTCGCACCAGAAAGTTATGCTTATAACCTATCCTTTTCTGCTCGTGTTTCTTCAAAAGTAGATATTACAGCGATAAAAAACGCATTTAGGACGCTAAGAAAACGCCATCCAATCTTGCGTACTACTTTTCCAAAACGAGGTCAAGAACCGATCCAACAGGTTCATGAAACTCAGGAATTAGATTTCTTGCAAATTGATGCTTCGACTTGGGACGAAGATAAACGAAAAGCGAAAGTCCTTGAGGCTCATCAAACTCTCTTTGATCTTGAGAAAGGACCAGTAATGCGAGTCAGATGGTTTAGGTGTTCTGACCATGAGCATATCTTATTGCTGACTATCCATCATATTGCTTGCGATCGCTGGTCGATAGATGTGCTTATACAGGAGTTTGCAAAGCTCTACCAGGCACAACAGACTGATCTAGAAATATCCCTTCCTCCTCTAAAACATTCCTATCAAGATTATGTTAGATGGGAAAGGAAAATGCTCTCAGGAACTCAAGGAGCAGAATTGTGGAACTACTGGCAGTATCAACTAGCAGGAGAATTACCATCACTAAATCTAGCAACTGATAGACAGCGACCGCCCGTACAGACCTATAACGGTGCTTCCTATGAATTCAAATTATCTTCCCAGCTGACCGAGCAACTGAAGGAACTAGCTCAAAACGAGGGAGTAACATTGTACATGATGCTCTTGGCTGCGTTTAAGGTGTTGCTCTATCGTTATACAGGTCAGGAAGATCTTCTTGTGGGTTCTCCCACCGCAGGCAGAAGTAGACCGGAGTTTACTTCTATTTTCGGCTACTTTGCTGACCCCGTTGTGATACGGACAAATTTATCTAATAATCCTACTTTTAAAGAATTTATTGGTCAAGTTCGTCAAAGAGTTCTCGAAGCACTAACTCATCAAGACTATCCATTTGCTCTGCTGGTTGAAAAGCTACAGCCACACCGTGACCCCAGCCGTTCACCAATTTTTCAAGCTTCTTTTGATCTACTGCAGTTACAACAATCTAAAGATATACAGAAATTGTTGGTCCATGAGGCTGACAACGATATTGATTGGGGAGGGCTGAAACTAAGACCTTTTCAAATCCCTCATAACGAAGGTCAGTTTGATTTAGATTTAGAAATTATTGATCACAGTTCATTTATTTTTGGAACTTTAAAGTACAACTGTGACTTGTTTGATGGGTCAACTATTGAACGTATCGCCCATCATTTCCAAAACTTGTTGTCAGCTATTGTAGAAAATTCTCAACAAGCTGTGGGTAAATTATCCCTGTTAAGGGAAGCGGAACACCATCAGGTATTGGTGGAATGGAATGAAACAGTAACGGCATATCCCTCAGAGCAATTTATCCATCAGTTGTTTGAAGAACAGGTAGAGAAAACACCCGATGCTGTAGCGGTGGTGTTTGATACAGAACAGTTGACATATCGAGAATTAAACCAAAGAGCTAACCAGCTAGCACATTGCCTACAAACCTTTGGGGTAAAACCAGAAGTATTGGTAGGACTATACATCGAAAGATCCGTGGAAATGGTAGTGGCACTTTTAGGGATACTTAAGGCTGGTGGGGCTTATGTGCCCCTCGATTCCAGTTATCCCCAAGAACGCCTAAGTTATATGTTAGAGGATTCGAGTATTGGAGTGCTGCTTACTCAACCGTCTTTGCTCGCATCTTTGCCACAAAACCAAGCACGAGTGATTTGTTTGGATAGGAATTGGGCATCAATAGAGCAACATAGTCAAGACAATCTTGATCCTGGATTATGTTCCGATAGTTTGGCTTATGTGATTTATACGTCTGGTTCTACTGGACAACCCAAGGGGGTTGCCATGACTCATCGCCCTCTTGTTAACCTTATAAATTGGCAACTGAAGCAATCCTCTGCCAAAGACGGCACCAAGACAGGGCAATTTACACCAATAAGCTTCGATGTTTCTTTCCAAGAAATCTTATCTACTTGGTGTTCCGGTGGAACATTAGTGTTGATACCAGAAGATGTGCGAAGAGATGGCACAGAATTGTTAAAATTTCTTACACAACAAAAAATTGAAAGACTGTTTCTACCGTTTGTTGCTCTAGAACAGTTAGCTACTAGCGCTTCTAATACTCAATTTCTGCCATCTGACCTGCGTGAATTGATTACTGCGGGAGAACAGTTACAAATTACTCCCACTCTAGTCAGATTTTTCGACAGGTTGTTTAATTGCACACTAGAAAATCATTACGGACCAACAGAAACTCATGTGGTAAGTGCTTTTAGATTAAAGGGTTTTCCCAGTAATTGGTCATCACTTCCACCCATTGGTCGTCCCATCGCCAATACCCAACTCTACATACTAGACAAATACCTCCAACCAGTACCTATAGGCGTAGCCGGAGAATTATACATTGGAGGTGATAGCTTAGCCAGGGGGTATCTCAACCGCCCAGAACTAACCAAAGAAAAATTCATCCAAAACCCCTTCTCTAATTCCAAATCAGAACGCCTTTACAAAACAGGAGATCTCGCCCGCTACTTGAGTGATGGTAACATCGAGTTACTTGGTCGCATCGACAACCAAATCAAGGTGCGGGGCTTCCGCATCGAACCTGGAGAAATCGAAGCAGTCCTCAATACCCATCCCAAGATCGAACAAGCTGTTGTTATTGCCCTAGACAATATTCCTGGAAACAAACGCTTAGTTGCCTATTTAGTCACATCGGATCAATCGTTTACCACCACGGAACTACATCAATACCTCAAGCAAAAACTACCGGAGTATATGATCCCGAGCAGTTTCTTGCTGTTAGAGAAACTGCCGTTAACTCCCAGTGGCAAAATAGACCGTAAAGCACTGCCAGCACTTGAAGCCAAATTAATTTCCTCAACAGAGTTTGTGCCACCTCGCACAGCTATAGAGCAGAGGATCGCCGAGATATTTGCAGCAGTACTGAAAGTGCCAGCAGTAGGCATCCATGACAACTTCTTTGAATTAGGAGGACACTCACTGATCGCCACCCAAGTGATTGCCCGTCTACAACAAGCTTTTAAGCTCCAACTCCCCCTACAAACACTATTTGAATCCCCCACAGTTGGCCAACTCAGCCTTGTCCTCAGCCAATGCTCTCAAGGGGAGTCAGCCGAGTTCAGCTCACAGCTGACCCTGCCCACCCTGAGCCCGGCACCAGAGGAGCGCTACCAACCCTTCCCCCTCACAGAAATCCAACAAGCCTACTGGCTTGGTCGTAATC
>NZ_CEYLVT010000093.1:0-27092 GCF_982860115.1 Moorena sp. | reverse complement strand
CGATTCCCGATTCCCGATTCCCGATTCCCGATTCCCGATTCTAAATTCTAAATTCTAAAAAACTCTTATGCTGCAAATTTCCAATTTAAATGTCTACTACGGTGAAAGCCACATCCTCAGAAATGTAGATTTGAATGTACCAGCAGGACAAATGGTTTGCCTGATTGGACGGAATGGTGTGGGCAAAACTACTCTACTCAAAACGATTATGGGATTACTGAAACCCCGCACTGGCACCATTACCTTTGCTGGTCAACCCCTGACCAAACTATCAACGGATAAACGAGCCAGATTAGGGATTGGCTATGTTCCCCAGGGGAGGGAGATTATCCCTAGGGTAACGGTGAAAGAGAATTTGTTGCTGGGTTTAGAAGCACGTCGAGGGGGTAGAAAGGCTGAAGATGACATCCTAGACACTATCTTTGAGCTGTTTCCGGTCTTAAAATCAATGTTGTCCCGGATGGGTGGTGACTTGAGTGGTGGACAACAGCAACAATTAGCGATCGCACGGGCATTAATGGGACGTCCTCAGTTATTAGTGTTAGACGAACCTACGGAAGGGATTCAACCGTCGATTATTTTGGAAATTGAAGCGGCTGTGCGCCGGATTATTAAAACCACTGGGATTTCCGTGCTCTTAGTGGAGCAGCATCTACATTTTGTCCGACAAGCTGACCGCTACTATGCCATGCAGAAGGGTGGGATTGTGGCATCCGGGGCGACTAGTGAACTGAGTCAGGATGTGATTCAGCAATTTTTAGCGGTTTGAATCGTTACCTAGCGGTTTTTTATTTTGGTGAGGTACAGAGTTTCTGGTTTTAGGGAACAGGGAACAGGGAACAGGGAACAGGGAACAGTAACCCAACCCTAAGCCCTCCCAGGAGGGGAAGAGGTGACAGGGAAAAAAATATGTACCTCATTATGGCAATAAATGCTATAAATATTTATTATATAGAATATACTACAATACTAGTGTATTGGATTGTAACTTATGTCTAACAATCCTTATTACAATCTTAGTGTTGATGACCAAACTATCATCATCAAGATTGATAAGACAGCAATTGATTATCAGCAACTGACCCAACTCCTCAACTATCTTGAACTCAAGTCAATCAGCCAGCGCAGTCAACTCACAGAAGAGGTGGCGGCTGAATTAGCTGATGAGATTGACTCTACGGTTTGGTCTAAGGTTAAGTCTAAACTTGATAAGTATAGCAGTTTTTAGTTTAATGAGATACATAGAATTTTTTACCTCTTATCTGCTCCCTGCTCCCTGCTCCCTGCTCCCTGCTCCCTAAAAAAAAATGTACCTCACCTAATTTAAAACCGCTATAATTGAATAAAAATGGCTGTACCAAAACGTTTTGTTAAGAAAATAATAGAAGCAAGAGAGCAGCAGCTTAAACAGTTAGATTTAAGCAGTCATTTTTTGCTTAACTATGGTGACAAGTTAACTAAAATACCAACTGAAGTTTTGAATTTATCACAGTTGGAAGTATTGAATTTAAGAAGAAATGAATTAACAACAGTCTCAAAATACATCGGAAAGCTTAGCAACTTAACCCAGCTTGATTTAAGTTTTAATGAATTAAAAAGATTCCCAGAATATATCACCAAGCTTAGCAACTTAACCCAGCTTGATTTAAGGGGAAATGAATTAACAAAAGTCCCAGAATCCATCGGAAAGCTTAGCAACTTAACCCAGCTTGATTTAAGCTATAATCAATTAATAACAGTCCCAGAATCCATCGAAAATATTACCAATTTAACCAGGCTTGATTTATCCTTAAATCAATTAATAACAGTCCCAGAATCCATCGGAAATATTACCAACTTAATCAGGCTTGATGTAAGGAGCAATCAATTAACAACAGTCCCAGAATCCCTCACCAAGCTTACTAACTTAAGGGCACTTATTTTAAGGAGCAATCAATTAACAACAGTCCCAGAATCCCTCACCAAGCTTACCAACTTGACCCAGCTTGATTTAAGCAGAAATCAATTAAAAATAGTCCCAGAATCCCTCACCAAGCTTACCAACTTGACCCAGCTTGATTTAAGTAGCAATCAATTAACAACAGTCCCAGAATCCCTAACCAAGCTTACCAACTTAACCAAGCTTGATTTAAGCGGAAATCCCCTTAAAACTCCACCAATAGAAATTGCAGAAAATGGTATTGAAGCAATCAGATCTTATTTCCGACAACTGAAAGAAGGAAAAGATTATATCTATGAAGCAAAACTCCTCATTATCGGTGAAGCAGGTGCTGGAAAAACAACACTAGCCAAAAAGATAGAAAACCCAGACTATCAACTACATAAAAAAGAAAAATCTACAGAAGGAATTGACATTATTCAATGGACATTTCCACTGGAGAACGGTCGAGACTTTAGGGTTAATATCTGGGACTTTGGGGGACAAGAAATTTATCATGCCACCCATCAATTCTTCCTGACAAAACGTTCCCTTTACACCCTAGTAACAGATACCCGAAAAGAAGACACCGACTTCCACTACTGGCTTAATATAGTAGAACTTTTAAGCAACAATAGTCCTCTCTTAATTATCAAGAATGAAAAACAAGATCGTCATAGAGAAATAAATGAACGCGCCTTACGGGGACAGTTTACCAATTTGAAAGAAACCCTAGCAACAAACCTAGCTACTAACCGAGGTTTAGACGATCTTCTTACCCAAATTAAATTTTATATTAGCAACCTCCCCCACATCAAAGAAGCCGCTTTACCTAGAACATGGAAACAAGTCAGAGAAGCTTTAGAAGAAGATAGCCGTAATCACATCAGTCTGGAAGAATATCTAAGGATATGCTCAAACAATGGGTTTACTTTACAGAAAGATAAATTACAGTTAAGCGGGTACCTACACGATCTGGGAGTGTGTTTGCATTTTCAAGATGACCCTCTATTAAAGAAAACGGTGATTCTCAAACCAGAATGGGGTACTTATGCTGTCTATAAAGTGCTAGATAACGATGACGTTATTCGCAATCTAGGTCGCTTTAACCGCGCTGATTTAGAAAAAATTTGGTCTGAAGAAAACTATGCTTATATGCAGGATGAGCTGCTACAATTGATGATCAAGTTTCAACTTTGCTATCTAATCCCTGGGAGGAAAGATAGCTACATCGCGCCACAACTACTAAGTTTAAATCAACCTGAGTATGATTGGGATGAATCTGACAATCTAATTCTCCGCTATACCTATGACTTCATGCCCAAAGGTATTATAACTCGGTTTATTGTGGTAATCCATAAGTGGATTGACCAGCAGCAATATGTGTGGAGAAGTGGGGTTATCTTAAACAAAGAGAACACCAAAGCAGAAGTAATTGAAGATTACGAACAGCGAGAAATTAAAATTAGAATTACTGGTAGACATAAACGAGACTTGTTGACTACTGTTACTTACGAACTAGATCAGATCCATGATTCTTATAACCGATTGAGGTGTAGTAAGTTAATCCCCTGTAATTGTTCTAGTTGTAAAAACAGTCAAAATCCTTATTTCTATGAATTTGATAAATTAAGAGAGCGGATTTATTATGGTAAGGATACGATTGAATGTGGTAGTCCTCCCTATAATACAGTTAAGGTATCAAGTTTAATTGATGATGTGATAGGTTTAAAGCAGTTCACAAAAGATGAACAACTACATATCTATCGACAGCAAAACAACGTTGCTAGTCCTATTCATATCAATATTGAAGCGATAGGTAGTAAAACTGTGTATGAAGAAAGCGAAATCAACGTTGGGGACGAGAGTAATGAGTTACCCACAGAGGAGAAATGGAATCTCTCAAATAAACTTGCTCTGATGGGCATAATAGCGACTTTATTTGTAGGATTAGGGGCTTGGCTGTTTGGCGGACTTCTTAATGACAAGGTAATAGAATGGTTTAGTCCAGAGCCAGCAACACAAGAAGAGCAAGTAGATTAATCGTAGGGCGTGTCTTAAAACTCGGAGATCCCCCTAAATCCCCCTTAAAAAAGGGGGACTTTGAGTATGGCTCCCCCCTTTTTTAAGGGGGGCTGGGGGGGATCATAATCTTGCGGAAAACTTTGAAAACACGCCCTAGGGTAGGCAGTGTCTCGCAAGGGGCTTTTTAAGGTGATATCTATTCAGCACTGCCCACCCTACATCAGATATCTAGTCCTAGAATAATCCCCTTCTAGATCCACGCTTACCTCGACGTGAGCCCATTTCTTGACGAATTTGTTGGCGCTGTTCGTCGGTGAGAATACCCATCATCTCTTCTCGTGCTGACTTTTTAATCTCCCGGATTTCGCCTCGCTGCTCTTGAGAGAGATTCATACTTTCCATCTCTTCTCGTACTGACTTTTTAATTTCGCGGATTTCCTCTCGCTGCTCTTGGGAAAGATTCGTAGCCTCCTTTGCCTCTCGTAGTTGACCGCGTAGTGTTTTTATAGTTTCAAATTGCTCTTGTTGCTGGGGAGTGAGAATATCCTCAATTTCAGAGTATGTATTGTTACGGATGTTTTCAATCTGCTGTTCCTGCTGGTCAGTGAGGTTAAGCTTGGAGAAAGATCGATGCATTTTTTGGGCATTAGCTGCCATGGGAAAACTAGTGAAGGTAATGGCTGCAAGACCTGCAAGTAGGGAAAAGTGCTTGATGTTCATGGTGTTCACCCTTTAGCTATTTTTAAGTGTTTTGATGTAAGCTGATTTGCGTGTGATGTCTCTATCCTAAAAACAGGGAGGGTGAAACGACATGAGGCAATAGACCTGAATTGTTCTAGGACTTTAGTCCTGGGCTAGATATGACCAATGGGTCTTGCATTATCTTTGATCCATGCATTATAGTGACGAGATAAAAATACTACCGCTGTTGCCTCTCGATACCATTGAGCCAAAATGCGATTAGCCCAAAGGGCTACGCTACGCGATCGCACTATGTGACTATAGCACTACGGATTAAAGTTAGGACATTGATACAACAGCTTAGGTCTTGTAGTAAACTTTTGCCTATTGCCTCTTGCCTATTGCCTCTTGCCTATTGCCTATTGCCTTCCCCTCCTGGGAGGGGTTAGGGGTGGGTCTAGCATGCCTATTGCCTCTTGCCTATTGGCTATTGCCTATTGCCATCTCCCCATCTCCCCATCTCCCCACACTTTCCACACTTCCCTTCTTCCTTATATATATAAGATCCACCCTGGGTGAGTCCTGTCCCCTTGATTAGATCTAGAGATCGAAATTGCTTTCAGCTCAAGTGGGGCAAGGCTTTGGTCAATCTTGTTCACCCCTAGATCTAGGCCAGTTTTGTGAAGTTTTGTAAAAATAATCTTTGGTCGGCATAAAACTTAGGCTGACTCCGGAAAAGTTTTTAGAAGCTAACAATAAAGGATTTGTCAGTATGAGTACAAAAACCTAGACAACTAATATATCAAATTATGATTGTTGTCAAGACTAAATTGATGTGATATCAAATCCAGTTAATCACTTCCCAAATTACTAATTACCTATTATCAATTTCGCTCAGATCATAGCTGAGATCAAAACTATAAAGCTAAGTGGAGTTCGTTGAAGTGGATAAAAACATTTCCCCTGATATAGAAACAACTGAGAATACTACTAAAAGCCAAGATAAATGGCATTCTCAACTGCAACAAAACCCGATTGCCATTGTCGGTATGGCAGCTTTGTTTCCTAACGCTAGAAATTTGCAGGAATATTGGGAAAATATTCTTGGCAAAGTTGATTGTATTACTGATGTTCCTAGTTCCCACTGGAATGTAGAAGACTATTATGACCCAGACCCTAAAACTCCTGACAAAACCTATGCTAAACGGGGTGGATTCCTACCAGATGTCAAGTTTGATCCTCTAGAATTTGGTCTGCCACCGGATACCCTCGAAGCCATTGATTCTGCTCAATTGCTTGGTCTGATGATGGCAAAGACAGCACTGGCAGATGCGGGCTATGACAAATCTCGGGAATTTAACCGGGAAACGACTGGAGTCATCCTCGGTGGCAGTGGGTTATGGAAAAGCATCACACCTCTGACGACTCGCTTACAGTACCCGGTTTGGGAAAAGGTTCTCAAAAGTAGTGGCTTCTCCGATGAGGATACCCAAAAAATCATTGAGAAAATTAAATTGGCCTATGTGTCATGGGAAGAAAACTCGTTTCCTGGCATGTTAACCAATGTCGTTGCAGGACGAATTACTAACCGTCTGAACTTGGGGGGCACTAACTGTACCGTAGATGCAGCCTGTGCTAGCTCCCTGAGTGCCCTTAAAATGGCGATTAGCGAACTGTTGGAAGGTCGCTGTGACATGATGCTGACGGGAGGGTTTGACACCGACAACTCCATCCTCAACTACATGTGTTTCACCAAAACCCCTGCCTTTTCTAAAAAAGACTATTTGAATCCGTTCGATGCATCCTCCGATGGCATGATGGTGGGTGAAGGTTTAGGTATGTTGGTGATTAAACGGCTGGAGGATGCGGAACGGGATGGCGATCGCATTTATGCCGTCATCAAAGGTATTGGTACATCCAGTGATGGTCGATACAAGAGTATCTACGCTCCTCGTCCAGAAGGGCAAGTCAAAGCATTGCGTCGAGCGTATAAAGATGCAGGCTTTTCTCCCTCAACAGTTAGCTTGATGGAAGCCCATGGCACGGGAACCCCAGCCGGTGACTTCTGTGAATTTACCGCATTAAATGAAGTGTTTAGCGAGAATAACTCGAATAAACAACATATCGCCTTGGGAAGTGTTAAATCCCAGATTGGTCATACCAAGGCGGCGGCGGGGTCTGCGAGTCTGATTAAAACAGCACTAGCTCTGCATCAGAAGATTCTACCCCCGACGATTAATATCACTCAACCCAACCCCAAGTTTAAGATTGATGACTCTCCGTTTTACCTCAATACAGACGTGCAACCCTGGCTGCGGAAAGGCGATAACCCCAGACGGGCGGGTGTGAGTTCGTTTGGGTTTGGAGGTACAAATTATCATATCGTCCTGGAAGAGTATACCAAAGCACAACCTGGTCCGTTTCGTATACACAAGACTCCTGGGTCAATTCTACTGTCGGCTAATACTCCAGAGGAGTTGTTAAGTCGATGTGAGGCTGTCATCGCCCAATTAGAATCAGAGACTGCTCTGGAGCACTATCAAGAACTGATTAACTCCTGTAAATCCTTAGTGGTTCCTGTGGATGCTGCTAGAGTGGGGTTTGTGGCGACATCCTTAACTGAAGCTTGCAACTTGCTCAAACTGACGATAAAGATGCTGCAAAAACAAGGGCAAGCAGAATCCTGGGAACATCCCCGTGGCATCTACTACCGCCAGACAGGTATTGCTTCTGAAGGCAAAGTGGTGGCTCTATTTCCTGGTCAGGGCTCTCAGTACCTGGAAATGGGTAAGAAACTGGCACTCAACTTCCCCCCAGTGCAAGATGCCTATAATGCTCTTGATGACCTGTTTATTAACGATGGTTTAAAACCCCTTTCTCAAGTTGTTTTCCCTTACCCTGGGTTTGAGAATAATCAAAAGGCGACTCAGACTGAACTTCTACAGCGTACTGAACATGCTCAACCCGCCATTGGTGCTTTCAGTGTGGGTCTGTATAAAATCCTGGAACAAGCTGGGCTTAAGCCGGATTTTGTGGCAGGACATAGCTTTGGAGAACTGACAGCGCTTTGGGCTGGTGGAGTATTAAACGACGCCGATTACTTCTACCTAGTTAAAGCTCGGGGTCAAGCTATGGGTACTCCCCAGAATGTTAACGATTGTGATTCTGGCACCATGCTAGCGGTGAATGGGGATATCGCTAAGGTAGAACGAATCATCTCTGGTATGTCTTATCTGAAGATAGCCAATTATAATTCTCCGAATCAGGTCGTGCTCTCTGGATCTAAGCCAGAAATTGCCACCTTACAACAAATTCTGACCAAACAAGGCTATTCCGTTAACCCATTACCTGTATCAGCCGCATTCCATACTCCGTTTGTCTCTTATGCCAGTCAACCCTTTGCTGAGGCTCTGCGGTCTGTTACGTTCAACAGTCCTAAACTCCCAGTCTATGCCAATACCACTACTGAACCTTACCCCCATGACCCTGAGGCGATTCAAGAAATCCTAGAAACTCAGATGCTCAAGTCAGTGCGGTTTGAGCAAGAAATAGAAAACATCTACGCCAATGGTGGTTATTACTTTATCGAAATTGGACCGAGACGAATCCTCACCAATTTGGTCAAAAATACCCTAGGCGATCGCCCCCATATCGCTATCCCCCTCAATCCTAGTCGGGAAAAAGATAGTGATCTGCAACTGCGGCAAGCAGTGATGCAGTTACGGGTAGCGGGCTTGCCTTTACAAAACCTAGATCCTTATCAACATGAGCCTATCGTTACCAAAACCAAAGGTACCAAACGGATGCAGGTGCCCTTAAGTGGCAGTAACTACATTAGTCAGAAGACCAAAGCGGCTTTTGAGCAAGCCTTGCAGGATGGATACCAGGTTAAGTCACAGGTTAAATCAATTGTCACTGAACCTGATTCTAAGTTGCTTTCAAACCTGTTATCTGAACAAACCGACGTGGAAACACACGGAAACGGACACACACACACAGAGGGAAATGGCACAAGAGAGCTAATTACCTCTATCAATGCAACTGAGGATCAGACAACTCCTGTGGCTCAATCTCTGCCATCTGAAATGATAACGGTTAGCGAAAATGTAACTCCGTCGCCATCGGCACCGAGTCTTGTCCAAGATACTCCAGAGCACACTCCCGATTTAGCTCAAGTGCTTTCCTTCGCTGAACCAACTGATACTCCAGATTTCACTCCAGATTTCACTCAAAATTTCAATCCTGTTGTTTCTATTATCGAATCAGAAGACATGTTACACACTACATCTCAAACCAACGGTAATGTCCAGCCAGTCGTAGGCAACAGTCTAGAAGCACTACTGAATCAATTTAGTCATCATCAATCAGAAATTCTGCGAGTGCATGAGCAGTATCTTAATAGTCAGGCACAGTGTGCTCAAATCTTTTTGCAACTGATTCAGCAACAATCTGGCAACTTAATCCTTAGCAAAACCAAACAGTCAGTGCAGTTGAAGCCAGTAAAGGCACCAGTTCAGCAACAACAACTTACTTCAATTACGTCTACCAACACTCAACAGTTGCCTCAACAACAGTTGCCTCAACAACAGTTTTCTGAGCCGACTCCTGCTCCTGCTCCTGCTCCCACCACTACTCCAGTGGTTGCTGAATTTCAAACTACCTCAGTGACTGAGCCAACCAAGCCAGTAACTCCTGTATCTATTCCTCAACCGCAACCTGTAGTAGCAGAAGTCCCTCAGCAGCCTAAGGTTCGTCAAATTTCTGAGTATATTCAGGCTCGCACTCCCGAGACAGTGCCATCTCCAGCGGCTCCTGTAACACCTACCACTACGGAAACTGTCTCGTCACCTGAAGCCACTGAAGCCACTTCTGTATCAGAGTCTGCTCTGGCCGAGTCTTTGTTAAATGTCGTCAGTGACAAGACTGGTTATCCCCCAGAAATGTTGGAACTAGAGATGGATTTAGAGGCAGATTTAGGGATTGACTCAATTAAACGGGTGGAAATTATGGGTTCAGTGCAGGATATCTACCCTGAACTGCCTAAAGTGAGTCCAGAGGCACTAGCAGAAAAGCGCACCCTTGGTGAGATTGTTGAGTACCTGGAAAGCCAAATGTCAATGGCTAAAAAAAAAATAGCGTAGCCAACCCGGTAGATCAGCAACCCCTTCCTAATCACCCGATTCAACGTCGCCTTGTCAAACTGATGCCACTACCAACTCCTGATTTCTGGGAATTTCCCAAACCTCAGCGCTCTACTTGTTTACTGACCGATGACGGTTCCTTAACCACCAGCAGGCTAGCGCAACTCTTAATTCAACGAGGTTGGCAGGTAGTGGTCATCAGTTTACCTCAGTCTCTGGTGGCCCAACAGCCACCCCTACCCCCAGAAGTCAATCGTCTATTGCTTACAGAGTTGAGGGAGGAGTACTTGCAACAGCAATTGCAATTGGTTTTAGGGACTTATGGTTCCATTGAAGCCTTTATCCACCTACATCCTGTCAGTCAAGAGCTTCATAATAACCGATTCTCCTATCTCAAAGCTGAAAAGGCTATCCTCAAGTATGTGTTTCTCATGGCTAAGCACTTGAAGACATCACTAACTCAAGCAGCACATCAGGGGCGTAGTTCTTTTCTGACCGCTGCTCATCTAGATGGTGAATTTGGACTAGGAGGAAAAATCGACTTTGGTGTCATTGGTGGTGGTCTGTTTGGTCTAACCAAAACTCTCAACTTAGAGTGGCAAGGGGTATTTTGCAGAGCTATTGACTTCAGTCCGGAGTTGGATGCGGAAACGACAGCACAAGCCGTCATCACTGAACTTTATGATCCCAATTCCCTGATCTTAGAGGTGGGATACAATTCCGAAGGACGGGTGACACTAGTATCTGAAACACCGATGGCTGCTTAGAGTTATGAAACACTGATGGCTGTGCACAAGTATAGGTTAATTAATAATCCGCAGAGGGTTTCCCTTCTGCGGATTAACTATATAGCAAAGGGAACAGGGAGCAGGGAGCAGGGAACAGGGAACAGGGAATAGGGAACAGGGAACAGGGAACAGGGAACAGGGAGCAGGGAATAGGGAGCAGGGAACAGGGAATTGTTAAGAATTGTAAAAACTACCTCACTCTGCATAAAAAATCAAACTTTCCCTGAAAAGTATTTAGAGCATTAAACTCAGAGATTTTTCTGTTGGTACACACTACCTCGGAGATCAGCCTAATGAACCAACACACTACAATTAATTCATCATCCGTTGTTCTGGTCAGCGGTGGTGGAAGAGGGGTTACGGCTCAATGCGTAATTAAACTAGCAGAGCAATATCGGTGCAAATTTATTCTGCTTGGTCGCTCTTCTATTGGTGACAGTGAACCAGAATGGGCTAAAAATTGCTTCGACGAGTCCGAATTGAAAAAGCGCATCATGCAGGATTTGATCGCCCAAGGTGAAAAGCCCACACCTGTAAAAGTTCAAAAACGTTTTAAGACCATCTCCAAAAGGCGAGACATTACTAATACTATCTCTACTATTAAACAGGTTGGAGGAGAGGCAGACTATATTAGTGTAGATGTTACCAATAGTGCTGATTTAACGGCTAAACTAGCACCAGTGATTAAGCGCTTTGGAGCGATTACGGGAATTATTCATGGAGCGGGAAACTTAGCGGATAAGTTGATTGAAAAAAAATCAGAGCAGGATTTTGAAACTGTTTACAATACCAAGATTGAAGGGTTAGAAAGTTTACTGAGCTGTGTCGAACCCAGTGAATTAGACTTCATTGTTTTATTTTCCTCCTTTGTAGCCTTTTATGGCAATCCTGGTCAATCTGATTATGCCTTAGCTAATGAAATCCTTAATAAGTATGCCTATGTACTAAAGCGTAAGTATCCCAATTGTCGCGTACTTTCTATCGGTTGGGGGCCTTGGGATGGGGGGATGGTCACCCCAGAATTAAAGAAGTTTTTTGCCCAACAAGATATGGAATTAATTTCCGTGGATGTGGGAGCAAAAATGTTAATTGATGAATTAAATAGTCCTGATCAGGAGACTCCACAAATTCTAGTGATGAGCCGTCCAATTTTGGGCTCCCCTAAGCAGCTATCTCCTGAAAAACAGACATTCCGTATTCAGCGAAAATTAACCTTAGCCGAAAATCATTTTGTCTGTGACCATGTGATTGGCTCTCATCCGGTTTTACCAGCGATGTGTGGTATCTCATGGCTGGCTAATACTTGTGAACAACTCTATCCCGGTTACAAATTTTTCAGTTGTGACAACTACAAAGTTCTCAAAGGAATTGTTTTCGACAACACCCTTGCCAATTACTACACGCTGGATTTAAAGGAAATCAATAAGTCTCAAGGTGAAATAGAATTTGAAGCAGTGGTTTCTAGCGAAAGCACTAGAAAAATACCTCATTATCATTACAAGACTCAACTAAAACTGGTGCAAGCAATTCCTCAAGCTACTACTTATGAGTCATTTAATAGTACCCAAGATCCAGCACTTCTGAGTCTGTCACCTTATCAAAATGGCACCTTATTCCATAAACCCCGTTTTCAGGGAGTGAAGCGAATTCTCAATATCAGTCCTGAAGGATTGACTGTTCAATGTAGTTTGCAGAGTTTGGACGTCAAACAACAAGGTAAATTTCCCGTCCAGGCATTCAATGCTTACACTGCTGATATTTTATTTCAAGCTCTACTCGTTTGGGTCAGATACTTTGATGATTTAGGTAGCTTACCTTTGCAGTTTAGCAAACTGGAACAGTTTAGTTTGATTCCATTTAATCAGGATTTTTATATTTCATTGGAGATTGATTCAAGGAGTGACAATCGAGTAGTTGCTAATGCTACGGCTCACGATGCTCAAGGAACTATATATCTAACGATTGACCAAATGCAGGTGACCAGCAGCTCTCGACTTAATCACCTATTTCTGGAAAACACTTGTTCAGATTTGGTTTGTTCTTCATTCTAAATTTTCAAACGTTAGGGAATAACAATAAAAATGGAAATAGCGATTGTCGGCATGGATGCTGTTTTTGGTTCCTGCCAAGGATTGGATAAGTTTGCAGCTAGCATTTATGATGGCAGCCAGCATTTTCATCCTATTCCTCATAACCGATATCAAGGTAGGGTTCAAAACCAGCAATTATCAGAAGAAGTGGGTGGTACAAATGGTACATTACCACGGGTAAACGTTTTTGATAACATTGATATTAATGCTTTTAATTTTAACTCCAAAAGTAATGAAGTTGAAAGGTTAGATTATCAGAATTTACTCCTAAGCAATGTTGTTGATAATGCTTTGAAAGATGCGGGTTTTGATCAAGGGAAGACACCGCTAAAAAATGTGGCAGTGATTACCTCACTTAGCTCGGGAGTTCCAGTGGAGCAAAGGGATAGCAGGTTGCATCTGGATAGAGTCCTGGAGGAATACCTGAGCACAAACAAGATGGTTTCTGATTCTGAGCAACTATCTCTCTTGAAGAGGGCTAGTAGTGGGGAATCTGGTTATGCGATCGCTAATTCCAATTCTAATTCAAACCCTAATGCCAATTCCGTTAGTAATCAAGACCATAGTGTGGCTAGTCAAATGGCCACTTTATGGAATATTTCTGGTCCTACGTTCACCGTAGAGGCTGCTGAAAATTCCGTTATCAAAGCTCTGGATATAGCACAAATACTGCTAAAAGCTGGAGAAGTAGACGCGGTGGTTGTTGCTGCTGTAAATCTTGTCCATGAATTTGACCAGGTGCTATTGGGTAATAGCAACAGTAATAGAGGTGAACCTACCCTAAGTTACGATTATCATGCTAATGGCTCGATCCTGGGTGAAGGAGCAGGTGCTGTTGTTTTAAAACGAGCGGAACAAGCCAAGCAGGATCAAAACCGCATCTATGCTGTGATTGATGGCATTAACTGGATCGCTAATAGTTCTATTACTGGTGCTGAATCAGTTAAGCAATCCTGTGAGCAGGCTTTTGATAAAGCTGGAGTGAAGCCAAGGGATATTGGTTATCTAGAAGTGTTTGGTAGTGGTTTGCAACAGCAAGACCGCTCAGAAATTCAGGGATTAATTGCAGCGTATCAATGGGATAATTCCCAATTGAGCTGTTGTTTAGGTAGTGTTAAATCCACTATCGGTCATACTTATATTGCTTCTGGTATCGCGAGTTTAATTAAAACCGCTCTGTGTCTTTATAATCGCTATATTCCCGCTACTCCCAACTGGTCAAAACCGAAACAGCCAGAGCTTTGGAAAGAAAGTCCTTTCTATGTCGCTAATGAATCGAGACCTTGGTTTCTGACACCAGGACAAGTAAAACGAGTAGCTGCGATTAATAGCTTAGCTGGGGATGGGAGTTATGGACACCTAATCTTATCAGAAGAGTTGAGTGAAACAGAGCGCAGCAACGGATACTTAGAACAAGCTCCCTTCTATCTTTTCCCAATTGCAGCTAATGACCAATCTGCTTTACTAGAGCAGCTTGATGTGCTAGAGCAAACTATTGAAAATAGCTCTTCTCTGTCTCAAGTTGCTAACCAAACCTTTGCTAAGTTTAAAGGTTCAAACCAGGCAACCTATACCCTAGCAATTGTTGGGGGTGATAAAGCTAAAGTGATGCGGGAAATCGAGCGGTCGCGACCGGGTATTAAGCGTGCTTTTGCTGAAGGGAAACCCTGGAAAAGTCCTCTTGGTAGCTATTTTACTGCCAATCCCCTCGGTAAAAAGGGTGCTATCGCATTTGTTTATCCCGGTGCCTTCAATTCCTACATCAGTATGGGTCGGAAACTATTCCAGTTGTTTCCCAGCATTTATGACCGCGCTGCTAGCTTGGTTTCCAATCCTGGTGAATTTTTCCGGGAGAAACAGCTCTATCCTAGAAGTCAGCATCAATTATCAAAACGGGAGCTAGAAGACCTAGAAACTAAATTAGCTGATACTCCCTTGTCGATGCTGGAAACAGGAACTGGCTTTGCAGTGCTCTTCACCCAGATCCTGAGAGAGTATTTCCAGGTGCAGCCCCAAGTCGCCTTTGGGTACAGCATGGGGGAAAGCACGATGATGTATGCCCTAGATGTTTGGTCCAATGCTGACTATGGCAGTAATTTCGTCAATTCCTCTGAGCTATTTCGTAGTCGCCTAGCTGGTGCCCAGAACGCAGTGCGAGACCATTGGGGGATGACCAAGCCACCGCAGCAGGATGGGACAGAATTGTGGAGTAGTTATGTGCTGATGGCACCAGCATCTACAGTTAAGGAATGCCTGAAACAGGAAAACCGAGTCTATTTGACCCACATCAACACCCCGACGGAAGTGGTGATTGCGGGAGAGCCCGAAGGCTGTAAGCGTGTAATTGAAGCCTTGGGCTGCGACTCATTCCGTTCTCCCACCAATTTGGTACTGCACTGTGAGGCAATGGCTTCTGAATACAATGAGCTTAGCAAACTCAATAGTGTATCAGTTAGCAAAACACCAGACATTGTATTTTATTCCTCTGCCCGCTACACACCAATTCCCCTTGACCAAAACTCCATTGCTAATCACTTAGCTCAAGGGGTCTGTCAGGAGCTTGACTTTCCTCGGCTCATTAACCGTGCCTATGATGATGGAGCCAAACTATTCATTGAGTTGGGCTCTGGAGGTACCTGTACACGATGGATTAGTGACACCCTCAAACAGCAAGACCATCTTGCGGTGTGCATCAATCCTAAAAGGGGAGATGACCACGCTGCTGTCGTTAAAGTCTTGGCACAATTAGTCAGTCATCAGGTATCTCTGAATTTATCCCCACTGTATTCTTCAGTGTCAGAAACGTCAGTATTAGAAACCGGTAATCAATACAAATTGCTGGAAACTAAACTAACATCTGATATCAACAAGTCTGGGATTATCGGCGCTAACTTTGATAAATCTGTGAGTTTCAAGTCCAAACCAGTAGCAGAGTTGAGCCAACCTATGGCTGAAACCCAAACTATGACCCTAGTAAAAGATAAAATTTCTAGCCAGGAATTCACTTACCAAGAAACTATACCGGTTAATTCTCCTACTATCCCAGAAACATCTACTACTATTATATTTAATGCCGACGATGTACTGGAATTTACAGAAGGAAAGGTTTCACGAGTCTTTGGTAACGATTTTGAAAGTATTGATGCTTATGCCCGACGAGTGCGACTCCCTTCTCCTCCTTATCTATTTATCAGTCGAGTCACTAAACTAGAGGGTGAACGAGAGAACTATAAAACGGGTGTGATCGAAACTGAATACGATCTACCGGAAAATGCTTGGTATGCCGTTGATGGTCAAGTTCCGTTAGGAATCTGTAAAGAAGCCGGTCATGGCATTTTACTATTACTAAGTTATCTAGGGTCTGACTTCGAGAATAAAGGTAAACGGTCATTTCGTTTACTTGACCTGACAGCTAAATTTTTAGATAACCAACCTGAAGCCATAAAAACTCTCCGCTATGAAGTCAAAATCACATCTCATGTGATAACTGAAGATAGCTTACTGATATTTTTTAAAGGAGAATGTTGGATTGGTGATAAACTTTGGATGACATTAGATGGAGGCTGTGCTGGACTGTTTTCTGATGAAGAACTTGCCCTAGGAAACGGGATTGTATCTACGGAAGAAGAGAATAAAGCACTTAATAGCATCCAGCCACAGCATTTCCAACCCTTGCTCTCCTGCGAAAAACTTATTTTTGACCAACAAGACCTGCTCCACTTAAGCCAAGGAAATATTGCGGCTTGCTTTGGGAATAATTACCAACAACAGGGCAATCCATCACTCCGTTTGCCTCCCCAGAAACTGTTGATGATTGACCGTGTTATTGACATTGACCCCCAAGGAGGTGCAGCAGGATTAGGCTTAGTGATGGGGACAAAATCGGTGACACCAGAGGATTGGTATTTTCTCTGTCACTTTAAAAATGACCCGACCATGCCTGGTAGTCTCATGGTTGAAGGAAGTTGTCAGTTGTTGCAATTTTATCTACTGTTCTTAGGGCTACAAACCCGTACCGTAGATGCTAGGTTTCAGCCTATTCCTGAACTTGCCATGAGTTCTCGTTTTCGCGGACAAGTCACTCCTGGGTCTGGTACATTAGTCTACCAACTAGAAATTACTGAAATCGGACTGTCTCCCCAACCGTTTGCGTCCGCTAACGTGGATATTATCTTTGCTGGCAAAACCATTGCTGCGATTAAGAACTTGGGCTTACAGTTATCGGAAAAACAGCCAGTATCTCAAAAGCAGCTAGGGACATTACCGAGTCAAATCACCACACCTGAACCAGCAGCTTTATTTAGCTCAGAGCAACTCAAAGAACTGGCGGAAGGTTATGTGACTCGCTGTCTGGGACAAGAATTCCAAATTTATGATAATCGCCGTTGCGTCCGTGTACCGAATAAGGAGTTTTGCTTAATTAGTCGAGTCTTAGAGGTAGAGGGTAAACGGCACGAATTACAGCCAAATTCAACAATTACTACCAACTATGATGTTTCTCCAACAGCTTGGTTCTATAACCACAATTCCTACCCTTATTTGCCTTATTGTACATACATTGAAATTGCAGGTCAACCGTGCATTTTCTTGGGTGTTCACTTGGGCACAACTTTGTTATTCCCAGATGAAGATCTATATTTCCGAAATCTGGATGGTCAAGCAAAAGTTCTCAAGGATATCGATCTCCGAGGCAAAACTATCACTGACAAGGTGACAATGCTCTCATCCACTGCTGTCAAAGGTGCGATTATTCAAAAGTTTGATTTCCAAATGTTCTGCGATGGCGAAGAATTTTACCAGGGGAATATGGTATTTGGGTATTTTAGTCACCAAGTGCTGGCTAACCAAGTCGGTTTAGATAAGGGTAAACTAGTGCAACCCTGGTATGAACAAAATTTAAATCGTAGCGCAATCACGATTAACCTCAACGCTCCTGAAAATCAGCAGAAATTTTATCACGCTCCACCTCATAAGCCTCATTACCGTTTAGCTCACAGTCAGTTAGATTTTCTAGATGACGTTCTGATTATAGAAGGGGGCGGTAACTATCAAAAAGGCTACATTTATGCCAGTACAGAGATTACCCCAAATGACTGGTTTTTCTCCCGTCACTTTTATCAAGATCCAGTGATGCCAGGGGCCCTAGGGGTGGAAGCTATCTTGCAAGCCATGCAAGTTTATGCCCTGGAGCTAGATTTGGGCAAATCTTTGAAATCCCCTCGGTTTGGACAAGTCCTTAATCATCAAATTACCTGGAAATATCGGGGTCAGATTACTCCAGAAAACCGCAAAATGTTCTTGGAAGTTCATATCTCATCTATTGAGTTTGATAATGAACAAATCAAGATTATTGGTGATGCTAGTTTGTGGAAAGATAACATGAGGATTTACGAAATTAAAGATATTGCGATTGGCTTATTGGAAGCCTAGGGCGTGTTTTCAAAGTTTTCCGCAAGATTATGATCCCCCCCAGCCCCCCTTAAAAAAGGGGGGAGCCATACTCAAAGTCCCCCTTTTTTAAGGGGGATTTAGGGGGATCTCCGAGGCAAGAAAACACGCCCTAGGGTTTAAGGATTTAGCTGATAGCTGTCAGTGGTCAGTGGTCAGCTAATGGGTTAGGTCACAGGCTGGAAGCCTGTGCCACCCTACACCCTACTCCCTAAACCCTACACCCTACTCCCTAAACCCTAAACCCTACACCCTACACCCTACACCCTACTCCCTACTCCCTACTCCCTATTAAAACTATGTTAGAAAACGGCAAGAAACCAAACAATTCATCCACTGCTCTATTAACTGATAATTACAGTAATTCCAATAGTTTCCATGGGATAAACTCAAGTCAGTCAAGTTATGCGGAGTTAATTTCTTTTGATGATATTGGAATGAAAACTAAGCTGCTGAATTTACAGCAACCTTGTTATGTAGTTACACACCAAGGTCGGATTGGAATCGCTAATCAAAGTAATGGGTTTGATAGTTATCAACGTCAGCTGGTACAAACCCTGATGCTTGCGCCACCTCTGCCACCTCAACAATTAGGCGATCGCAATTTCCGAGAGTTTCACGGGCTTAAGTATGCCTATGCTGCTGGTGCCATGGCGGGAGGTATTGCTTCGGAGGCTATGGTGATTGCTCTGGGCAAAGCTGGAATTCTCGGTAGTTTCGGCTCTGCTGGTTTAGTGCCTAACCGGGTTGAAGCTGCGATTAAACAAATTCAAGAAGCCCTGCCCCAAGGCCCCTACGCTTTTAATCTAATTCACAGCCCTAGTGAAGAAGCGTTAGAACGAGGAGCAGTTGAGTTGTATCTCAAGCACGGTGTCAAGACCGTTGAGGCTTCTGCGTTTATGGATTTAACTGCTCATATTGTATATTATCGAGCTGCTGGATTGAGTCTCAATTCAGTGGGTGAAATTGAGGTAAATAACAAAATCATTGCTAAAATTTCTCGTGCAGAAGTAGCTAGGAAATTTTTAGAGCCAGCCCCAACTAAATTTCTGCGGCAACTGGTTGAACAAGGATTGATTACCGAGTTACAGGCTACCCTAGCTGAAAAAATCCCGATGGCGGATGACATCACGGTAGAAGCAGATTCTGGTGGCCATACCGATAATCGTTCTTTAGTGTGTCTTCTGCCTTCTATTATCGTATTGCGGGATGAAATTCAGCAGCAATACGGTTACAAACGACAAGTGAGAGTTGGTGCTGCAGGAGGGATTGGCACACCAGAGTCAGCTTTAGCGGCTTTTATGATGGGGGCGGCTTATGTGGTGACTGGGTCAGTTAATCAAGCCTGTGTGGAAGCTGGCACCTCTGACCACACCAAACGCTTACTGGCTAAAGCTGGGATGGCTGATGTAACTATGGCTCCCTGTGCTGATATGTTTGAGATGGGGGTGAAAGTGCAACTACTAAAACGAGGTACCCTCTTCCCAATGCGAGCTCAAAAATTATACGACCTCTACAGAAATTATAACTCGATTGAGGAGATTCCTGTTGAGGAAAGAAAGAAATTAGAAACCCAAGTGTTGGGCAAGAGTATTGAATCGGTTTGGCAGGATACAGTAGCCTATTTCACTAAACGGGACCCTGAACAAATTACCCGAGCTACTAACAATCCTAAGCGCAAAATGGCTCTAATTTTCCGCTGGTATTTAGGCTTATCGTCTCGCTGGTCTAGTGCTGGTGAAAAGGGTCGGGAAATGGATTATCAAATCTGGTGTGGTCCTGCTATGGGTTCCTTTAATGAATGGGTCAAGGGGTCTTACTTAGCTCAACCGGAAGCCCGCCATGTGGTAGATGTTGCCCACCACATTATGACTGGAGCGGCTTACTTATATCGCCTGCAAAGTTTGAAATTACAGGGCTTACAAATGCCTGGGCATTATCGTTATTATTGTCCGATGCCTTTAAGCTATTAGCTTAAGCGCTACGCGAACAGCTATCAGCGGTCAGCTATCAGCTATCAGTGATTAATCGTAGGGTGGGCAGTGCCTAGCAATGAGTTTTGTAAGGTGATATGTATTAAGCACTGCCCACCGACAGGAACTAGATTAATCGTAAGGTGGGCAGTGCCTAGCAATGAGTTTTGTAAGCTGATCTATATCAAGCACTGCCCACCCTACATAAGCTGATAGCTGATAGCTGATAGCTGATAGCTAACAATTCATCCTAAAATTATCTCCCCCCAAAAAAAATTTTTCAAAACCCTTGACAAGTAAATTTATAATCATTACAATAATCATTATAAACCTAATTGATTTTTTTAGCCATGTCTACAGACTTTATTCCGAATCACGACAATAATCATGATGATTCTAACCCGAAGAAAAAACGTATTAAATACATTAAGGGTTCTCCTGAAGCCGTAATTAAGACTATTTACGGCCTTTATGTACTCGGCTATGGGTCGCTTTCGGACTGGAGCCCTTTACAGCCCACGGGCATTCCAGGGCAAGTCATTAGTTTTATAAGCAAGTCTTCGACTTGCCGTTAATCGGTTAAATTTATGGGGGGGTTCCCCCCCTAGCAAAAGCTCCGGTCTGTTCGCATAGGATCACATGCGGATTGATTCGGAAACTGATAGACATGACATAGGGTTTACAGCACTGAAATAGCCGTAGATAGTATTTCTACGGCTATTTTTTTTGTAAGCATTTAGCTTATGCGCGAACCGCACGGGTGCGCGTTCAGCTGTCAGCTTTCAGCTATTGAATAAAAGCCCACCCTACATCAACTATGAGTTTCTTTAGACCGGATAGTGTCAACATAGGCTTGTCTTAAATTTGTCAGATGATAGTCGTGTTTTAAGATTGAGCTATCACGAACTTTGTACTTAATCTCTTCTAGGAAGAGCAGTTCAACTACGGACGGAGCCAATTCGGGGTTTTCCATGGCAGTTTCAAACAGCCACTTGGTGTCGCGGATGAAAAAGAAGTCCAACATAGTAATTGAGTGATCAGTAAAATGCACCTGTGTGATCAGCTGTGCGGGTATACACAGCTGTTAATGGTTTATCTCATATTTGTAAAAAATCAGGAAAGAATGGCTGATCCGTGGGCTTAGTTTTGCTTAGGGTACGCCCTGGAGTTGGGATGTTGGTTTTTGCTACTGGTGCGATGCGCTACGCGCAGCCAAAGGCGACTAGCCCTTTGGGCTAATCGCCTTTAGCAGCTCCTTGGCCGTTGGCCACGCTACGGGAACAGAATATCGCAACGGTGGAAGTCGGTTTCAGCTACAACAACCTATCCCTGGATGTCTGTACGAAACAGTCTGTTTGTTAATAAACACAAGCAAACAGGGTTTATTAATAACTATTTCCCAACTATTGACAAGAAGTATTTATTAGACTAAAGCACTATAACTAAACTTCTCTAGTATAGATGCGATCGCACTAAAATCAATTAAATTGATCGTAATGACCACCTATTGCAAAAATATAAACATAGTTATCATCAAATTTGTAAATAAGGCGATCTTTTTGAGAAAGTCTTCTTGACCACAACCCCGATAAATTATGTTTTAACGGTTCAGGTTTTCCCATGCCTTTAGCAGGATCGTCTCTCAGCATTTCTTTGATGAGTTTACAAAGGGTTTGATGGAGTTTTTTATCTTTTTTCCGAAGTTCTTCGTAAATTTCCCAAGTTTTGCCCTCAAATACTAAGGATCTCATCTAATTCTTCCTGATTGGGAGAGTAGCCTTTATTTTGGGTATGGGTAGCTTGAGAATGGTTAATCTGTTCCATTAAATGGCTATTTTGTAAAACATACAAGGTTTCTTGTTGTTGTTCCCAATCTTCGGCACTAATAATAATAAAGTCTCCTTCATTGGGATCGGTGATTTTGAGGGGAATATGTTGATTGATGACTTGTTTAATAAAGTCTTGGATGTTAGTCTTAAATTGCTTGATAGGGATAGAGTTCACTGTTTTTTCCTCATTTATGCTTAAGTATAGCAAGTTAATATTTCCTTTGGGGCTACACTTATGGTGGGCAGTGCCCAGCAACGGGCTTTGTCAGCTGATCTGACTCTGTATCAAGCACTGCCCACCCTACATCAACTAAAATCAATTTGGGGCTACACTATTCCCTCTAATCTCTTCCCTGTTCCCTAAAATCTATAAATTGTATAGCTCACAAGTCCTAGAATTCCTATAACTATTACCTCTATGCTCTGGAATCGCATTCGACAAATTATCTATGCTGGCTTAACAGTCATCGGTTTCGTCTGGACAAACTACTATTTGGTGCAGTTCATTATTATCACTAAAGGAAAGCTAAGCCTGGCTAACTTTCTTAACTTCGATATTGCTTTGTTTATCAAACAAATTTATGCTTATCCCGCCTCCAGTTTTATTGGAATAGATGTAAGTGTTGCATCCTTGTGTGCAATTGTGCTGATTGTAACAGAAGGGCGACGGCTCAAAATGAGGTTGTGGGGTCTTTACATTGTCGCTATCTTCTTAGTATCTTTTGGTTTTGGATTTCCGTTGTTTCTGTTGATGCGGGAACGCAAGCAGATGGAAGTGCTAGGTCTAGCAGGAGATACTCAGGAGGAAAAGACTTCACCAACGTAAGAATTATCGGAAAAAATCAAGAATTAATCGCACTACCGCGTTTGGATTGGGATGTTGGTTTTTGCTACTGATGCGATCGCTCTTAGCGGAAGCTTCGCTTCATCGCGTAGCATGGCCGCAGGTCAATCGCCTTTGGCTGTGCGTAGTGCATCTCAGGGGTGGGACAGTAGCAGGGTTTTGAGGAAACCTATGTGCCCAAGTAAATTTATTCCTACGTAAGTATTTCCGGAATCCTGATTAATCGACTGTAGTTTACATCAAGGAGCGCTCCAGCCTTCACTTCAACTATATATGATTGTGGTCGATGAAAGCTAAAGAAGTTCTGAGACGATATGCAGCAGGAGAACGGGATTTCCGCAGGGTAAATCTTAGGGGTCAATCGTTTCAGGGAAAAGACCTTTCCGGGGCAGATTTTAGTGAAGCGGATATTCGAGGGGCAAATTTTAAGAATGCCTACCTCAAAGATACCAAATTCTGTGACGCGAAGGCTGGACTACAACGACCCTGGGCAATTGGTTTCCTCATTGGATCATTATTGCTGTCAGGAGTAATAGGATGCTGGTTAGTAATTGCTGCGAGTTATGTAGCCCAATTGATGAAACCTAAATATACTCAGCAATACAGCTACTTACCTGGAATACTATTTTTCATTGTTGTAGCATTTATACTTATCGCTTTTGCCTCTAAGGGCCTTACAGAAAAAGCTTTTCGGTCAGTCGCTATCGCTGTACTTTTCGCTATTGTTGTCTTATGCGTTGGTACTATCTATGGCGGCTTTCTTGAAAGCAACAGTGGTAATTTATTGAGACCTGTAATGCAATTTTCTAATGCTGTAGGAGGGGGCACTGGTGCTATTTTAGTGGCTCTCAATGGTTCGGTTTTAATTACTATTGCTGGTCTGGTTGGGGGTTCTGTATGGAGTATTTTTGCTTCTACGATTAATGCTATTTTTGCCATATTATTTTTCTTATTATTGGGTATACATTTACATTTGCCTTTTTTTTCGTCGGCGCTTTTTTCTAACTTCGCTTATGATGCTGTTGTGATAATTAGCACTATTATTGCTGTTTATTCAAGTATTTTGATTGCTTGGGGTGCATTAGGGGAAGACAATAATTTTACCTTAGTCAGGGAAATTTCCATAGCTTTGGTAGCCACCAGAGGTACAAGTTTTTATAATGTAGACCTAACCAATGCTGATTTTACGGGAGCTATCCTCAAAAGTACAGATTTAAGAGAAGTTACTCTCACTCATACTTGTTGGCAAAATACTATTAAGCTTGACCAAGCTAGACCAGGTAAAACTATCTTAGCTGATACAGCTGTCAGAGAATTATTGGTTAGTGGTAATGGTTATAATAAGTTTTATATTGATTGTAATCTTAGTGGTGCAAATTTAAGAGGAGCTAATCTAAATTATGCTAATCTAAAACAGGCTGATCTTAGGGAAGCAACTTTAGAAGAGGCTAATTTAGAATGGGCTAATTTAACTGAAGCTAATTGCGTTGATACGGATTTTACTCGTGCTTATTTTACTGGAGCTTATTTAGAAGCGTGGAATATTGATTCAACAACTACGTTAACTAATGTTGATTGTCGGTTTGTTTATCTGTTAGAAAATCCTGAGCCAGGAACAGATAACCGGGAGCGTCGTCCAAGTAGTGGCGAATTTCAACCAGGAGAATTTACTAAGCTATTCCAAGAGGTCTTAGATACTGTTGACCTAATTTTCCGAAACGGTGTAGATTGGAAAGCTTTTATTGCTGCTTTCAAAAAAGTCCAAGTAGAGAATGAAGATACCGAACTAGCTATTCAGAGTATTGAAAATAAAGGGGATGGAGTAGTTGTTGTTAAGGTAAGTGTTCCCCCTGACACGAATAAGGAAAAGATTCATAGTGACTTCACGCAAAACTATGAACTTGCCCTCAAAGCTGTGGAAGAAAAATATAAAGAAAAATTAAAAGCTAGAGATGACCAGATAGTAATTTATCGTGAGCAAAGCGCTGACTTAAAAGAGATTATAAAATTACAAGCAAATAGACCTATTAACTTAGAGGTAAAAGCTATGGCAGAAAGTGAATCTAAAGGAGATACCTTCACTGGTGCATTTGGTATTGGTAAGGTAAGTGGTGGGGATGTTAAACAAGATAGTCCCAACATAAATTTTCATGAAGCTGAACAAACCCAAAACCTAGCGGAAGCAGCAGCTGAAATCCAGCAACTTCTCAACCAACTATCCCAGAGTAATCCCACTACAACAAGCAAAGAAAAGATGATAGTTGTCAGTGAAGTTGTTGACCAAATTGAGAATAACCCAACCCTAAAAGCTAAGGTTATCAATGCTCTGAAAGCTGGAGGAGTGGAAGCTTTCAAGGAAGCCTTAGACCATCCTTTAGTTAACATTTTGGTGGCTACGATTGAGGGATGGACAGAGGTTTAGGGGTAAGCGAACAGCCATTAGCGCTACGCGCACGCTACGCGAACAGTAAGCCCTTGTAGGGTGCGAAGCATCAAAAACGCACCAAATTAAGGTTGATAGGGTCTACCCTAGGATTAACCACCCAAAAACTTGCTCAACTGTCACTTCTAACTCTACTCCATTGAGAATCGGTAACCTAGACGTTCCTGAAAGAATTTCCAATCGTTGAGTCTCATCGATCACGATAATACTTTCTTCTTCCGGATCAATTAACCATCCTAGTTCAGTTCCGTGACGCAAACAGTGGAGGAGGTTGCTGAGGACTTTAGTTTGTCTTTGGTCTGGGGAAAGAATTTCGATTGCCCAATCTGGAGGGATTTCAAAGTGGTTGGCAATTTTGCCAGTTGGTTCAATGGGGATGTTTTCCCAACGAAAGACTGTGATGTCGGGAATAATTGATTGACCCCCAAAGGTACAGCGCAATTCGGGGAAAGCCTTGGCAATTTTGTTGGGATTAGCGACTCGATTGATAGCTTGACACAACTCAATCTCAAGGAGACTATGTTGGCCTTGTGCCATGGGCTTAACAATGATTTCCCCATTGATAAATGCTGATGGGGGTTTGGTTTCTGGGAGTTTGAGGAACTCCTCTAAGGTTAGGGGTGGAGTGGCTGTGGTCATATATAGCGGTTTTGAATTAGGTGAGGTACATTTTTTTAGGGAACAGGGAACAGGGAACAGAGAATAGGGAGCAGGGAGCAGGGAGCAGGCAACAGGCAACAGGCAAGAGGCAAGAGGAACCCACCCCTAACCCCTCCCAGGAGGGGAAGGCAAGAGGCAAGAGGGAAAAAATTATGTGTACCTCGTAGCTATGAAAAACGCTATACTTTCTATGTTTATTTAGATGCTGCGTTACATTATAGTAACGTACCCTACAAGATTGCTATGGTGGGCAGTGCTTAGCAAAGGGCTTTGTCAGCTGATCTGATCCGTATCAACCACTGCCGACCCTACGTCAACTAAGGAATTGGCCGTAGGTCACGCTATGCGAATGCACTAAAACTGGACTAATATTTGTTCAACCTCCTTAAGTACCTCAGCTAAAAAAGGAGCATTAGATTGAACAACATTATCCTCACTGCCATCATGTTTATGATGAGGAAAAGTAGAAAGATTTAATTTTCTGAGGTGCGCTTTCCGTTGGCGAATTAAATTCGCCACGGGTCGCACCTATGGTGTTCGGTATTGTCATAGCGAAAAATTAGATTATTATCGGAATTCATATATTGATAACTATACATTTTTCTATCGATGGAAATTTCTACATAAACAAATTCTCTGAAATGTAGCAAGGAATTATCTTGGAAATTTATCTTGCCTCTGATAAAACCTTCATACATTCCTCTTTTGTCCCGTTCAATAGTTAACCCTTTGACTAGTGGCGATGATGAAAATAAACTATCAATCTTATCAAAATACTCTTCAATCAACAAAATAAATATCCTCTATAGATTCTTTTGTTTTTTGTAAATGTGTCAGCATTTTAGATTCTCCGATCCATTCATCAAAGTCAAAACTATGGGCTAATTCATCGTTGTTAAAGCGAGTAACAAATTCCGCTGTCGATAAGTTATATTTGGTTTCAAATTCCTGAAGGCGTTGTTCTGTCCTTTGAATTCCTGCTTTAATACTCTGTAATCTTTCTGACAAGGCACTTTGAATAATTCGTTTTAGTGAATCTGGATCTTTTGACCTGATTTTGAGTTCAGCCATCATTTTTTTTGAGTTTTTTGAATTGACGTTAATAAGGTTTATAAGGGAACAGGGAATAGGGAACAGAGAATAGGGAGCAGGGAGCAGGGAGCAGGCAACAGGCAGCAGGCAAGAGGTAAAAAATTCTGTGTACCTCGTAGCTATGAAAAACGCTATACTTTCTATGTTTATTTAGATGCTG
>NZ_CEYLVT010000092.1:0-27347 GCF_982860115.1 Moorena sp. | reverse complement strand
ATTCGCTCAATTTAAGATATATCAAGGGTTACAGGGCGCTTGTCGCCCCCCCAGCTAATTGCACGACTACAATGGGCAAATCCAGTCTAGAGATGTCGTGCGTCTTCTTAACATTGCGGCAGAAAAATCCATTGATGATGATTATTGGAAAGACCGAGTTCTAGTTCCCACAGCAATTCGACGTTGTTTGGATAAATGTAGCGAAGAAAAAATTGGAGAAATAGAACAAGAAAATGAACCGTTACAAACGGTATTTGATAAATTACGTCAATTAGAAGCAGATTATAAAAAAAGCCCTTTTCAACTAGAAAGTATTGGCTTATCTACAGAAGACATTAGCCTCCTTAAGCAAAATGGGGTCATTATCGCTGACGGCGATAAGTATTACGTTTCAGAAATATTTCGTTTAGGATTAGGGTTTTCCCAAAATGCTGGCAAAGCAAAAGTTCTGGGTTTAGCTAAGCGAGCTAGACAAAGACTCTAGATGATGCTTATTAACGGTTTATTTACCTCTCCCCTCCTTCAAAGAAGGTGATTGAAACGCTTAAGGGAGCAGGGCTGTTTCAAAATTCAATAACTTAGAGCGAGAGAGGGGAATAAGTTCAACGTATTGGTTCAATAAACAATGAACCATCACGAATCAACACTCTTCCCCAGTCTCTTGCTTTACGAACTAGGCTCTAACAACTAATTCGACCATTTTTGGGCAACTAACTCAGCCAAATCTACAACCCGCTGAGAGTATCCCCACTCATTGTCATACCAGGCAACAACCTTAACCATATCGCCACCCATGACCATAGTTAAGCTAGAATCCACAATTGAGGAAGCATCATGACCCCTGTAATCACAGGAAACAAGAGGTTCGTCGCCGTAAGCCAAAATTCCCTTGAGTGGACCTTCAGCTGCTTCTTTGAGCACTTGATTGACCTGCTCAGCAATGGTACTTTTCTCCACTTGAACTACCAAGTCAACGATAGATACATTGGGAGTTGGTACCCGCAGAGCAATACCATTGAGTTTCCCTTTCAGTTCAGGAATCACTAGGGCTACTGCTTTAGCCGCACCAGTAGAGGTAGGAACAATGTTGAGCGCTGCTGCCCGAGCCCGACGTACATCCCGGTGGCTGGCATCAAGAAGACGCTGGTCACCAGTGTAGCTGTGGGTTGTGGTCATTGTTCCTTTGATAATGCCAAACTGTTGATGCAGTACTTTGGCAAAGGGAGCTAGACAGTTAGTAGTACAGCTAGCATTGCTAATCACATTATTTCCTTCGTCGACGTAGTCTTCGTGATTAACACCCATGACGTAGGTGGGAACGTCTCCTTTGCCAGGAGCAGTGATTAGCACTTTCTTAGCACCAGCAGCTATATGCTTGCCAGCCCCATCCTGATCTCGGAAAACACCAGTCGCTTCGATAACTAGGTCAACACCCCAAGAGTCCCAGGGCAAGTTCAAGGGGTTCCGGTCGGATACACACTTGACAGTTTTTCCATTAGCTGTTATCGAATTTTCATCACAACTGATATCTGCATCAAGTTTGCCCAGCATTGAGTCGTATTTGAGCAGATGGGCATTTGTCTTGGGATCAGAGGTATCATTGATTCCCACTATCTCTAACTGGCTATTCTCCCGAGTCAGCCAGCATCTCATAAAGTTGCGTCCGATGCGTCCAAAACCATTGATCGCTACTCTAATCACTGCTTCTTGCCCTCTGTAATTCAAAGTAAATATTTTCTTAATGATCCCAATAATATCGCAAAGGCTGAAACAATTTGAAACTTTTACTGAACTAATCTGGTTTGATGTACTCGTTTTGAAGCCAGATGGGTATACTTATCTCCAAAGCTGGAGGTTTTGGCAGGAGAGTCAGTTATGGGGATGGCACAGATCTGATCTGGCCGAGGCTTCCTGATTTTACTCACGCCATGTCTTAATGCAGTTGCTCCCAAAGCCCCTCTCCCCTAACCAGTCTCAACCGATTAGTTTGGTATTTAAGTCCTAAACTCCCGTGGTTGGCAGTGATACGGATAAACCAAAAAATCACCACTAGCTCTGCTCTAGTGCTATTTTATGGGTCTGGGGACGTTTGTCCGGATTGAGAACTCTTGTTGACGTGTAATATATACGACAATCTAGGTACTCAAAAATCAGTTATGTAACAGTTACGTTATCAAACTTAAGGTATTATTCCCCTGTTTGACAGTACAGATGTACTTATTTACCAAAAATTATTCCTGGATCTGTATTTTTCCTGATATGATAGCGCGTGTTATTGGCAAATTAGGCGTGTGCGGTGTGGTGTGTAAGGAGTTAAAATGCCAAAGACTGTTGATTTCAGTAATAAACCATTTCATTTCATTGGTATTGGCGGAATTGGGATGTCAGCTCTTGCCTACATCCTAGCAAAACGCCAATTCCGAGTATCTGGCTCGGATACTCGGACAACCCATATCACGCAACGTTTGCAAGCAGTAGGTGCTCATATCTTCAAACAGCAGTGTGCTGCCAACTTAGAATTTTTCCAATCAAGGAACGCAGCAGCTTGCGAAGACTTAGCAGCTAGAAGGGTTAGCACGACTTTGAACCCAAAAGCGATCACAGAAATCTCACAATCAAGTCCGACTATATCTTTAGCGGAACCCTGTTTAGGCTTGCCTCAAGTTATCTGTTCCACAGCAATCAACCCATTAAACTCTGAGTATCAGGCAGCTTTAAAGCTAGGTTGCCCGATTTTTCATCGCTCAGATTTACTAGCCGCGTTGATTGAACACTATTACAGTATAGCAGTCGCTGGAACTCATGGGAAAACTACAACTAGCAGTTTGCTCGGGTATCTACTGTGGCAAGCTGGTTGTGACCCCACCATGATTATCGGTGGTGAGGTGGATGCTATCGGTGGTAATGCCAGGCTAGGAAATGGATCATTACTGGTTGCTGAGGCTGATGAATCCGATGGTTCATTGGTTAAGCTCTCCGCCGAGATTGGTGTAGTAACCAATATTGAGCTGGATCATCCAGACCATTACCAGAAGTTAGAGGAGGTTGTTGAAATATTCCAGACCTTCGCGAAGCGCTGTAAGAAGTTAGTGGGATGTATTGATTGTGAGACAGTACGTACGCAACTAAAACCAAATATCAGCTATAGTCTACGGCGGGATATGGGGGCCGACTATAGCGTTGATGATGTAACGTATGAAGCTAATGGCACTACCGCCAGAGTTTGGGAGGGTAATCAGGTTTTAGGTAGGTTGGAGCTGAAATTGCTGGGGAAACATAATCTCAGCAATGCCCTAGCCGCAGTAGCAGTAGGACGAAATTTGGGGTTGGAATTTGACGCAATTGCCTCGGGGATCGCTAGCTTTGAGGGAGCCAAACGCCGATTTGAGCTGCGGGGCAAGTGCAATGATATTAGTTTTGTGGATGACTATGCTCACCACCCCAGTGAAATTCAGGCAACTCTAGCTGCCGCAAGAATTCAGGTCAAAGCTGACCAGCGAATAATTGCAATTTTCCAACCCCACCGATATAGTCGTACCCTGAGGTTTCTTCCCGAGTTTAGTGTTTCCTTTAGTAACGCTGACTTGGTGGTTATCAGTGATATCTACAGTGCTGGGGAACCAGATTTAGGAGAAATTAGTGGGGAAAACCTTTATCAGGCGATCGCATCTAACCATAAGGATGTGCATTACAAACCAACTCTCGAATCAGTGGTAGAGTTTCTCAAGCAAATTCTCTGTCCTGGGGACTTAGCCCTATTCTTGGGAGCCGGTAATCTCAATCAGATTATTCCTAAGGTCATGGGGTTTTACCAACAGCCTGACAATGGCTTAGTTAAGCAGAATTTAGCCCCAAAGCATCAATAATTGTGAATCAACCTAGGGAATCTTAACTATAGACCTACAGAGAACAGAAGTATAATCTCAAGCCTCTAGTATACTCGTGAACCAACTTTACACGAACTATTCTCGGTACTCTACCCCCTAGGAACTTAAGCCAATTCCACTGCCAAAAACCGATCGGCATTATTTTCATTGTGTGTAGATCCGACTCTCTACCCTGATTTTCCTGATGATAACTAGCGTGCTAACCCAGAAAAAAACTCCTTCCCAGTTAAAGTTGTATATTCCAGGAACCAATTGTCCACTTCAGTCCCAGGTATCCTTAGCCAAACTCACCTCATTTCGTGTGGGAGGTCCAGCTCAGTGGTACGTCGCCCCTAGGAGCCTAGAAGACCTACAAGCTAGTTTCCAGTGGGCTCACTCCCAAAAATTACCCCTAACCCTGTTAGGGGCGGGTTCCAACCTTCTAGTCAGCGATATCGGTTTACCGGGTTTGGTAATTTGTACTCGCTATCTGCGCCATACTCACTTTGATGCAGATACAGGGAGAATTACCGCCAGTGCTGGTGTACCGATTGCCAGACTGGCATGGCAGGCTGCCAAACGAGGCTGGGAAGGGCTAGAGTGGGCTGTGGGCATACCTGGAACCGTTGGTGGTGCTGTAGTGATGAATGCTGGTGCCCACAAAAATTCCACAGCTGATATTCTGTTTCATACAGATGTTCTATCCCCTGATGGCTCAATAGCCCAACTCACTAGCCAAGACCTAGGCTTTAGCTATCGCACCTCAATCCTTCAAGGTAGCGATCGCATAGTCAGCCAGGCAACATTTCAGTTAAAACCGGGTGCTGACCCAAAACAGGTGCGCTCATTGACATCGGATCATTTGGCAAGACGACACACTACCCAACCTTACCACCTACCTAGCTGTGGCAGTGTGTTCCGCAATCCTGATCCCTATGCTGCTGGTTGGCTAATTGAACAAATTGGTCTAAAAGGCTACCAAATTGGTGGTGCTAGAATAGCTGAACGCCATGCTAACTTTATACTTAACTGTGGTGATGCTAAGGCTAGCGATATCTTCCGCATGATCCACCATATACAGGAGCAAGTAGAAAAGCACTGGTCACTCTGTTTAGAGCCAGAAGTGAGGATTTTAGGCGATTTTACCAAAAAACTAGCAGTTGAAAGCCCTATGTCTTTAGAGCAGGGATAAAAACCAGTGAGGGGATTTATCCCCTCCTATGGTTCCAGTGGATATCCCAAAACCGATCCTGTTGGGGAATCAGTTCAAAGCTGATCACAAAGCTGATCACCAACAGTATCAATTTTTAGTTTATGGTTGTGCTTGGCTAAACTAGAAAAGAACGGGAGGGAGTTAACTATATCGCTTCCGCCCATGTATGAATAAGGACACCGGGAAGTTATTCCCCTATTTCCAGCTGCTTTTAAGGCCAGAAAAGGTCAAATAGCATCACAATAGATACACGATAGATACACAATAGATAAAGGTTAATCACCACAGGATTTCTAATGTCAGCGCGCTCCTTGCCCATAGACTGGACTTAGTGCCGACCTGGGCAGGGGTTAAAACCGTGCTTGACGTTTGTTTTTCCTCCCCGGTCATTAGACAGGGCGTTTCTAAACTTAACTGGGATTTTTTATGACACAAGACAAAGGAAAAGGATTTGGTCTCGGTCTCGGCAAGATGAAAGAACTAGCCGAAGCGTTCAAAAAAGCTCAAGAAGTTCAAAAGGGTGCCAAAGAGCTCCAGGATCAGTTGGAGCAAATGGAAATTGAGGGAACATCAGGGGAAGACGGTAAGGTGAAGGTGTTTCTCAGTGGCAATCAGGAACCCCTACGTGTAGAGATTTCTGAGGATGCTATCAATCAAGGAGCTGAGGCTTTATCTGAACTGGTGTTAGCAGCCATGAAAAATGCCTATGAGACCTCCACAGCCACTATGCGGGAGCGCATGGAAGAACTTACCAGTGGGTTAAATTTACCAGGTTTATAACCTCATCGGTCAATCCCCACTCGGGATTCCGTAGGAAAAAACTAAAGGCATGAGGACATTAATAATTCTAAATGGCTCCAAACCTCATGCCTAATATCCTATTAATGCTTGACTATTTATCAAGATTTGAGTAAAACGAAGCTACCTGTAGCTTTGGCAGTGAACTAACTCCATAATATAAGCTCTTAGCCACCTGTATATTGGCTGCTTCTGTCAAGTTAATGGCATCATGAAAGGCGAGTTCGGGAAAGTTTTGATAAATTGTGTACAAGTTGAGAACCTTGATATTTTTGGGAAAACCTTTCTCAAGTTGCTGACCCGCTGCTACCAATTTGGGATAATTGGCTTGCACTTGTTCCTGGTAAACCTTTCCTAACTGCTGCAAAATTTCCTTTTCTGCTGGTTTGATCTTGTTGTTGCCACGACCAGTGATTTCTGGTTGGACAGCAACTAGTAAAGGAATTCGCTGTCCTGCTGTTAAACGCAGCATATGTCTGAGGTTATTGCGATAGCGCGTCAATCGACGTTCCAGTTCATCGGATTCCTGAGGAAGATACTTCTTCAGTGGCATAACGTCCCCCCTCACCACTAGAGACCGCTGACTCACTGACGGCTGAGGATCAAAAACCCAGTATGTGATTGCTTTAGCGAGATAAGTTTTTGTAACAAAATGCTTCAACTGTTGGGTGAGATGAGCCCAAAAATGCCCGGTCGCATTTTGCAAGAAGGCTTCTGTGTTAGGAATATCTGTTAAATTTTGGTCACTGGGGGTGATCAAGTCTGTGTATCCACCCAACACTATTACTGCGTCTGGACTGTAAGGTAAAATCTTGAGAGCTAACTGAGCTAGTGTATTGCCAGAGGTATACCCTGGTACGGCGGCGTTGATTACACGATACTTACCATTTCGGATCTTTGGCGGCAGAGCAAGTGCTTGCTTTAATTCCGGTTCAGAAGGGGGTAAGGTCATCGGTCGGTATTTCTGTGGGGAACTCCTCTGCTGTTTTATCCGTTGATTGAGACGAGCTTCTAAGTAGCTGGCTATGGTAACTTGATTATTGGCATTCCCTTGACCGAAGGCTGTCGAGCCACCTAACAAAAAAATCCGAATTTCATTTTTGGGTTTGACCAAGGGAACGGGGTCGTCGTCCCGGAAACCCTGCTCATTAATGCGCCAGAAATCACTCTGTTGCTTCCCCAATAAACTGTAACCTACAGCTAGATCCCGTTGGACAGCTAGATCACCAAGGTCTGGTAATCCATCATAAAGCTGCTGTGTCTGGTCAACGAACTTGGGACGGTAAACAGTGAAATCTCTGGGTGCGCCCTTGTAGGTAGCTATATCATTAATTTTGCCGACCGCAGCCACTAATAAACGAGCCAACAATTCCACAATCATCAAACTTAGAACTATCCCTGCGAGCATCGTCAGTAGGTTAAACCGTCGGCGGCGCTTGCGGTAAAGGCTACGGCGCGACTTAAATAGTAAATCTCTTCCTTGCATAACCGTTCTTGTTAGGAGGTATCCCTTTACAACTTGGTGTCTTTAAATCACTGCGTTGCTAGACATTGAACCATGAAGCGACATCGGACTACATGGGTTCAACTATCCCATAGAGCCATTTCGTTGCTAAACTTAACACGGCGCAGCTAGTAGTTGACCAATTAATATACCCATGCCCTGCAAGTTACTCTTTGTCTGCCTTGGTAATATCTGCCGTTCTCCCTCAGCCGAGAACATCATGAATCACTTGATAGCACAAGCAAATCTTTCTGACCAAATTGTCTGCGATTCCGCTGGTACTTCCAGTTATCATATTGGTTCTGCCCCAGATCGGCGTATGACAGCAGCTGCCAAACGTCGGGGGATTGTACTCCAGGGCAAAGCACGGCAGTTTAATTGGTCTGACTTGGAAGAATTTGACCTGATTTTAGCTATGGATCAGCAAAACTACGAAGATATTATCTCTGTTGATCCAGCTGGGAAGTATAAAGATAAAGTAAGGCTAATGTGTGATTTTGCCCGTCATCACACCGAGCGCTCAGTCCCCGATCCATACTATGGTGGACCAGAGGGTTTTAATAAGGTGATTGATTTACTGCTAGACGCTTGCGAAGGTCTGCTGGAACAGGTTATTGAAGAAAATTACACCAAGACTAAGCAAAACTAAAAACGGCCAACTACTAATAATTATCAATGGTGAACTCAGCTTTGGTGCCATTGGTGGTGAACTGGATGAATTCATTTGATTAAATGCTGTTCTAAGGCGAATCGTAATAGTTCGGCTCGGTTACTCGTATCAGTTTTTCTGAACAGACGACTAACGTACTTCTCGATTGTCCTTGGACTCAGGTGTAGTTGGTTACCGATTTCGACATTGGATAAACCAGTAGCCAGTAAATTCAAGACTTGCTGTTCTCGCTTGGTCAGCTGTAGAGCATGAGCTTCAGTATTATTCCCTGATTGATGATTAATCTCTAGGGAGTTGAGTGATATAGATGCCGGTTGATCAACTGGGTCTTTTGTAGTCTGTGGTGATGAGAATCGTAACTCCGTATGAATAATTTGCGATCGCACTAGTAAACTTTGAATGACTGCACCTAATTCTTGCATCTCAAAGGGCTTAGGTAGGTAGACATCACACCCAGACTGATAACCCTTGATGCGTTGATTGGTGCTATTGAGTTCGGTTAAAAATACGACAGGTAACAACCGCAATGGGGGCTTCTGACGCACTTTTCTCACCAGTTCATAGCCATCTATTCGCGGCATATTAATATCTGTAACCAGAAGGTGAGGGTGATAAGTCTCAATCATAGACAGCGCTTGCTGACCATTTTCAGCAGTAATAACTGAATAACCTGACATTTCCAGATAATCGCTTACAGACAAACGAGTGCCCAGGTCGTCATCTGCAACCAGAATAATCAATGGCATGGGATAACTATAGTACTGACATTTAGCTAGATCCGCGAGAAGCCTCACATCTCAATGCTACGCCATGAGTGTGAGATGAATCCGCGACGCCAGCTCCGTCATAACTGTGTGGATATAGGAGTTGCCTGGTCAAATAAATATAGATACCTAGACAACAACATAGCTTAGGCTTGCTGAAAGAAGCACCCTTGTGATTAATTAGTCACTCACCACCCCCTATTGCCTAAACCAGCCACTACTCTGATAATCCTTGCATAGCACTTAACGCTTTCCCCAAGCGCTTGACACCATCAGAGCAATCGAGGCGATCTAAATGAACTTCGATAAAGGAGATACTATTGTGGTTAACTTTTGCTTGTTCTAAGGCTTGTTCTAGCTCACCTTCAGTACGCACTTGGCAACTCCAGCTATTTCCAAAAACCTGGGGTAACTGATGATATTTCCAAGGTTGAATATTGTTGTACGACCCTTCATGGATAGCTCGCTCAATAGTGTACCCGTCATTATTAATTAAGAAGATAATCGGGTTAAGTTGATGCCTAATAATCGTAGAAAGTTCCTGACAGGTCATCTGGAAGGCACCATCACCGACAAATACAATCGGTCTACGGTCAGGAACAGCCAAAGCGACTCCTAGGCAGGCAGGAACTGAGAAGCCAATAGATGTGTAAAGGGCCTGTCCAATGTAGTCGCTGTCTCCTTGGAGTACCAAATCAACGGTAGCAATTAAAGCATCACCAGTTTCAGCAATCACGATTGACTCATCATCAATAAAGTGAGTCATCCGCTCATAGAATCTGGCGTTGGTTAGCTTTTGCTGAGGTTGTGACTCAAAGCGTTTAGACAAAGACTCTATAGCTGGCTTGATATCCAAGACATCAGATTTTTTCTTCTGAAGTTTGGCAGTTAAAGCAGCCATGAAATCCGGTAGATACACTGGAGAATAGAAGTGGTGTTTGATTTTGACTTTGTCAGAATTAGCGTTAATTAATCGCTCTTCGGGCAGTTGGGCAGTGAAACCACCCAGATTAATGTCTGACATGAAGGCACCCAAGCATAAAATACAGTCTGCTGTTTCAACTCGTTGGCGTACATACTCCTGACTGAACGCTCCTGCATAACTACCAATGAATTGTGGGTGGCTTTCGGAGATGATTGACTTGCCTAACAGAGTGGTAGCGAAGGGATATCCCGTCTGCTCCAGCAGGTGGGTAAGTTGGTCTGCTATACCGTAGCGGTGGAGTTCAACCCCAGCTATAATAACGGGGTGCTGGGATTGCTCTAGCAAACTTACCGCCTCTTCAACTGCCTCTGATAAAGCGTGGATATCCATAATTGGGGTTTCTGGTAAGTCACGCTCCCCAGTAACAGGACAAGGTTGATTGACTAAGTCTGAGGGAATTTCAATGTATACAGGTCTGCGGTGGCGCAAACAAGCAGCAATGGTCTGGTCGATTTGCCTTGCCGCTTGACTAGGGCTGGTAAGCCTCACGGCTGCCACTGTAATTTTTTCAAAAATTTCCAGCTGTAGATTGTAATTACCAGCAGTGTGATGTAAGAGTAACTTCTGTTGCCGCTGGGAACTGTTAGGCGCTCCACTAATCACGATCAGGGGGACTAGCTCAGCGTAGGCACCAGCCACTGCATTCACTAGACTGAGTCCACCGACATTATAGGTAACGCACAACCCACCAACACCATTAAGCCGGGCATAGGCATCAGCTGCATATCCGGCATTGAGTTCGTTACAGGTGTAGATTAACTCTACAGAACTCTCTAGCAAGACATCCATCAGACCCAGGACGTAATCTCCCACTACGCCAAAAATATGCTTGACACCAGCGGCTTGCAGGCGTTGAGTAAGGTATTGACCGACAGTTACTACATCAGACTGAGCCATTGCACCTCTGACCTCTTTAATTAAGCTACCTTTATGGCCAGCATAACCAAAATTTTAAAAAACGTTAATTTTTTGTAAAAAACGTTACATTTAAGATATAATCTAACCTTTTATGCTTTCTATTCTAGCAAGTTTCTTGAGTTGACTAGGAAGCCTAACGTCTGTTTTGTTAACTAGCCTTTAAGTTGACGGTTGGCTGTCAATGATTAACAGTCAACTGTCAACAAAAAAGGTCAAATGTGTATTAGCTTATACAGCAGAAATTTTAAGACTACTTGGTTGCCCCAGATTTCCTTCTAAGACAATACCCCGCTGGTTATAAGCCAGATGACGCAGCAATTTGTAAATCCCTTCAATTTGGTCAGGGGCTCCCACTTTCTCAGCTAACTCCGAAATAGATATGGCAACACTTTCCTGGTGTAGTACCTCCATGACCTGTTTCTGTAAATCCAGAATGGCAGCGGCGGCTTTTTTACCCGCTTCTACCCCAGGTTGGTGATAAGCATTGATATTCACTAAGGATGCATAAAGACCAACAGCACGTTCATACAGGGCAATTAATGCCCCCACGGTTCTAGGATTGACCTGACGAATGCTTACGGTAATGGAATCCCGTTGATTTTCATACAACGCTTGCCGAGTACCTTGTAATAAACCTGATAGATAGTCTCCCGCAGTTACACCGGCTTCTACTTCTGGAGACTTTCCTTGTCGGTCTTCTAAGACTTCAATGAACGTGACAAAGAAATTGGGAACACCTTCCCGAAGTTGTTGTACGTAGGCATGTTGATCCGTTGAGCCTTTGTTACCATAAACTGCAATGCCCTGATAAACCATATTGCCATCTAGGTCTTTTTCCTTACCTAGAGATTCCATTACCAGCTGCTGTAAGTAACGGGAGAATAGCAATAGACTGTCTTTGTAAGGCAACATGACCATATCTTTCTCTCCCTTGCCATTGCCAGCAAAGTACCAGCATAGGGCAAGTAACGCTGCTGGATTGCTTTTGACCTCGGGGCTAACGGTAGCGCTATCCATATCTTTAGCACCAGCCAGCATCTGACGGATATCAATCCCTTGTAGTGAAGCTGGAAGTAGTCCTACAGCTGACATTTCAGAGGTACGTCCTCCTACCCAATCGTACATGGGAAAGGTGGCCAGCCAACCTTCGGATTTTGCCAATTGATCTAGTTTGCTGCCAACACCCGTAATGGCAACAGCCTGGGATGCAAAGTCTAGATTCTGAGACTCGTAGGCTGTTTTAACTTCCACCATGCCGTTACGAGTTTCTGGTGTTCCCCCAGATTTGGAGATGACTAATACCAGAGTGCTAGATAATCGGTCTTGGAGTCGGGTCAGCACAGCATCAATGCCAGCTGGGTCAGTATTGTCAATAAAGTGAATGGCTAAAGGAGGAGAGTCTGGCCCGAGGGCTTCAGCGACAAACTCAGGACCAAGGGCAGAACCCCCAATACCAATGGAAATAACATCAGTAAATTTTGGTGCCCTAGGGGGATGGATGGCACCCGTGTGGACATTTTGGGTAAAGGTTTCAATTTTTTCGAGAGTGTTGACAATGTCTTGTTGGAGTTCTGGAGTTGGGGCTAAGTCCGGGTCTCTTAGCCAGTAGTGACCGACCATGCGGTTTTCATCAGGGTTTGCGATCGCACCGTTGACTAGGGCATCCATATCCTTAAATGCCTTTTCAAACTTAGGCAGCATCGCCTCCACAAAGGCATCATCAAACCCCATACGGCTGATATCGAGGTAAAGCTCTAATCCTTCGTGGTAATAAAGCCAATCCTGATAGCGTTGCCAGAGTGCAGCGGCGTCCATAAGTAGCTCTCCAACTTCTTTTATTGTCCACTCACAAGTTTAAGGCAAGCACATAGCCTAAACTACCCCGACTGAGCTAGCCCTTGAGGTCGGGGCTATGGGCGATTGTTGCCAAAACGTTTTTTAGATTTTTGAGCAGGTCTTGAACCCAATCAACTTGTTGAAGCTAGAGGCTGCGGGAAAGTGATCGAATCCCGGAGCAACTTACTAGCCGCTAAAACTTCCTGTCTTGCCCATTGATCTGCTGCCAAGATATCGTCTAAGGAAGGATTGGAACAGTTATCAGCTTGGTGGCGATCGCATACAGATTCAATACAACGAGCAATATCCAAATAACCAATTTTCTCCTCTAGGAATAGGGCAACTGCCTGCTCATTCGCTGCATTCAATACCGCTGGCATCGATCCACCAGCCCGACCAGCGGCATCAGCGATGCCCATACAGGGATATTTCTGATGATCCGGTTCCCTAAACGTCAAATTACCAGCTTTCACCAAATCTAGTGGTTCCCAATCGGTATAGATCCGCTCCGGCCATGAGAGGGAATAGAGTAAAGGCAAGCGCATATCTGGCCAACCTAACTGAGCTAACATTGAGGTATCTTGTAGTTCAATCAGGGAGTGAATAATACTCTGGGGATGAATCACAATGTCGATGTGGTCATAATCCATGCCAAACAGGAAGTGAGCCTCAATCACTTCCAAGCCCTTATTCATCAGGGTGGCAGAGTCTACAGTAATTTTACGTCCCATTGACCAGTTGGGATGCTTGAGGGCATCAGCCACCTTCACTGAAGCTAACTTGTCCACGGACCAATCTCGGAAAGCCCCCCCGGATGCGGTTAGGATAATCCGCCGCAATCCCCCTGCTGGCACTCCCTGAAGACACTGAAAAATTGCCGAATGTTCTGAGTCAGCTGGTAGCAGCTTAATACCATGTTTTTCCACTAACGGTAGTACCACTGGACCACCTGCAATTAGAGTTTCTTTATTCGCTAAAGCAATGTCTTTACCCGCTTCAATAGCAGCAATAGTAGGCAACAAACCCGCACAGCCTACAATGCCAGTAACTACAGCTTCCGCATCACCATAGCGTGCCACTTCTACCACTCCAGCTTCGCCCCCTAAAATAATAGGTTGGGGGTCAAGGTCAGCAATTGCTGCTTTGAGTTCTGGCAATTTCTCTTGATCACGAATTGCGGCAATTATCGGTCGAAATTGCCGAATTTGAGCGGCTAACATTTCCACATTGCGCCCAGCTGCCAATCCCACTAACTGGAATTGCTCGGGGTATTGATTAACAATATCGAGAGTTTGGGTACCTATTGAGCCAGTGGAACCTAAGAGTGTAATTTTTTTCACAATTTTTTTATAATTACCAACAACTCCCCTATCATACCGGGGCAATGGGAAGCCTATAAGTCACTCAAGCCAATTAAAACGATTGCTAAAGTTTTCTTATAGTAATGGCAATTTGGCAACAAACCTTACTGAATATGGGTTTTGATAAAGTTTTACCCCTATTGTCAGTGATAAGCAAGCCTTATGTAGTCAATAACACAACGTAGACCGGATTAATGCGGCATCATATGGCCAAGATGTATATATCGCAGTTTTCAATTGGGTGAGGTGAGGTACAAAGTCCTGGGTTTTAGGGAATAGGGAGTAGGGAGTGGGGAGTACGAATCCCCCTGCCCCTCCTTAATAAGGGCGGAATAAAATTGACAGTACCTCATAAGTATGAGGAACGCCACAATTTATATATTCACAATTTATATATGATTGGGGTCTTACCTCTGAACAGGTATTATCAGTGATTTGAGCAAAAGGTTGCATGAAAATTGAGACACTGGCAGTGCATGCTGGCCATAATATTGACTCAGCTACAGGGGCAGTAGTGTCCCCAATTTATCTATCTACTACATTTGAACGTCAGCCAGACGGCAGCTACCCTCAGGGTTATAACTACAGTCGAGATAATAACCCGAATCGGGATAGTCTGGAAAAATGCCTATCTAAACTAGAGGGTGGAGCAGCAGCCGCCGCTTTTTCTTCTGGTTCAGCTGCTACCTTGAGTATCTTCCAGGCTTTGTCCCCTGGAGACCATGTAGTTGCACCTATAGATAGTTACACAGGAACTGGGTTTCTCTTGCGAGAAATTTTCGGCCCTTGGAATTTGGGGGTAACTTTTGTAGATATGGCTAACCCTAGCACAGTCATGGAGGCAGTTCAACCCAATACCAAGCTGATTTGGATAGAAACCCCTTCCAATCCGATGTTAAGGGTTACCGATATCAGCAAAATTGCCCATATTGCCCATAACCATAATGTCTATTGTGTTTGCGATAACACTTGGGCAACACCGATTAGCCAACGTCCGTTGGAATTGGGTGCAGATTTGGTTATCCACTCCACAACCAAGTATCTCGGTGGACACAGTGATGTCTTAGGAGGTGCGGTGATTACTAAGGTTGAGGATGAATTTTTTCAAAAAATTAAAACAATTCAGATGGCTGGCGGTTCAGTAGCCGCCCCTTTCGACTGTTGGTTACTCCTGCGGAGCATTCAGACCTTACCCTACCGCATGAGAGCTCATTCAGAAAATGCCTTGAAGGTGGCACGGTTTTTAGAAGAACACTCCCAAGTAGAAGCTGTTCATTATCCCGGATTACCAAACCATCCAGGACATAGAATTGCTGCTGCTCAGATGAACCTGTTTGGGGGTATGATTTCTTTCCAGGTGAAAGGAAACAGGGAAGATGCTTTTGCCTTTACTGGCAAGGTGAAGATATTTACACGAGCCACTAGCTTGGGTGGTGTAGAGAGTTTAGTTGAACATCGTGCTTCCATGGAATTTCCTGGTACCCGAACCCCAGACAATTTGTTACGGATGTCTGTCGGTCTTGAACATACTGATGATCTACTAGAAGATCTCGCCCAAGCTTTAGGTTAGCTTCTGGCAAAAGAAGCCCCACAATTCAGTGAAACGTGAGTGTTTGAATGACTGCCAGAAAAGGGTAGTCAAAATAGTCAATAGGAGTCGCAGTAATAGTTTTAAGTCACATAAAATAAGGCGACTCTTTTCAATGTTGTTTCTGCGACCACACTCACCCAACGCAATGCTCGGTACGAGCCGCTACGCGATTGGCCGTTGGCCACGCTAAAAGCGATCGCAGATGTGGTGCTTCTTTTGCTGGAAGCTAATCAATAAGCATCCTGTAATTCGTAGAAGTCCGGTGATATATAATCCTTCCGCAAAGGCCAACCCACCCAATCTTCTGGCATCAAAATCCGCTTCAGGTTAGGGTGTCCTTCAAAAACTATACCGAACATATCGTAGGTTTCCCGCTCCTGCCAATCAGCAGCTTTCCAAATCCAGTACACCGAGGGAACCTTAGGATTATCTCGCGGTAGGAAGACTTTTACACGCACTTCCTCAGGCTGATCAGTATTATCACTCACTTTAATCAAGTGGTAAAAGCTGACCAAGTCTGCCCCAGGACCAAAATCATAGCCTCCTTGACATTGGAGGTAGTTAAACCCATAGGCGTATAGAGCAGTAGCAATGGGAAGCAAGACATCTGGTTCTACTTTGAGTACCTCAACGCCTAGGTGATCCAACTCCATGAACTCATGCTCAAAACCGTTTTCCTTGAGCCATCCCGAGACTTTTCCAGCTTCAACTATCTCAGAGACTTGTGTCGTTTGCTCTACGGGTTTTGAATCTTCAGCCACGCTCTACCTCCTGCTTTTGATAGGATTTGAGTGCTGGTGGTACTGCTATTCCCATCCCCTCGGTCAACTGCTTGGGTGCAGTATAGCGCTCCTCTGATTGGAGGTACTTACCCGTCAAAATCTCTGGTACCACTTTCATGTTGTGAGTGGTGCTGTAGTAACGGTGGGTTTGCTTGAGCTGACCACGCTCCTGAATCGACTCGTTAGCCACCTTTTTGCGAAGCTTGACAATAGCATCCATGATTGCTTCTGGACGAGGGGGACACCCAGGTATATAGACATCCACTGGAATCAATTTATCCACACCACGGACTGCTGTTGGAGAATCAACGCTAAACATGCCGCCAGTGATAGTACAAGCTCCCATGGCAATCACGTACTTTGGCTCTGGCATCTGCTCATAAAGACGAACCAGTGCTGGTCCCATTTTCATGGTTATGGTACCGGCTGTGATAATTAAATCCGCTTGCCTGGGGCTAGAACGAGGAACCAAACCAAAACGGTCAAAGTCAAACCGCGACCCAATCATTGCTGCAAATTCAATGAAGCAGCAAGCCGTACCATACAACATCGGCCAGAGGCTGGAAAGCCGCGCCCAGTTGTAAAGGTCGTCTACTGTAGTTAAGATTACATTTTCCGATAGGTCTTGAGTGACTTGCGTTCGCTCAATCGGGTTAAGAATTTTGTTTGTTTGCTGCTGTTCTATAGCAGCACTATCTTTTGTAACATTAGATTTCATGACCATTCCAAGGCTCCTTTGCGCCAAGCGTAAACCAGAGCAACCACAAGAATTGCAATAAAAATTAGGGCTTCCACAAATGCCAGTAATCCCAGCCGATTGAAGGCGACAGCCCAGGGATAGAGGAATACAGTTTCAACATCGAAAATCACGAACACTAGGGCGAACATATAGTAACGAATGTTGAACTGAATCCAAGCACCCCCCACTGGTTCCATACCAGATTCATAGGTGGTGCGCCGCTCTGGCTCCCGATGGCTAGGTCGCAAAAGCTTGGAAGCCGACAAGGCTAGTAGGGGAACTAAGCTGCAAGCTAGTATGAAGCCTAAGAGATACTCGTAACCGCTAAGAACAAACACAATTGGTCAGTGCCAGGTAAAAACTGGCGTTAGTACTTCTTTACAAACTTTATTATAGGTGCTCTGCCCCTTTGAACGGTCCTCAGGGGTCAGTGGTTGGTTCTCAAAAGCCAATGACTACCATAGACTTCAATGTTGATCGTAGTTGAGGGTAATCGCTGTGCCTAGAAGACCCTAGCATTTCAAGGGTTGATCAAAAATCGGGTCAGGCATCTCGGAGAAACTCCTGAGCTTAAATCGAAAGTTAAGAAAATCTGACACTTAGTGTGTGATAATATTTTTTAACATAGTTATTAAGATTTGCTGCTTAAGCTTACAGAGCAATGACTGAACGAGCCCCAGAGCAAACCCTAGCTGAACAGGCACCCAGCAGCTATGAATGCCGTGCTTGTGGCTATGTTTACGATCCGACCAAGGGAGATAGTAATCGCAATGTTCCAGGAGGGACATTATATAAGGATTTGCCAGATGACTGGCGCTGTCCAGTGTGCAACGCTCCGAAAATTCAGTTTATTAATATTGGTGCTGTTAATGCCCCGTCTGGATTTCAGGAGAATCTTACCTATGGCTTCGGTGTTAACCGCATGACACCAGCACAAAAGAACCTTTTAATTTTTGCCGCTTTAGGATTAGGCTTTTTGTTTTTTCTGAGCCTTTACGGTTTGAACTGAAATCAGGGCAGTTGGCTTGTATGCGTGAACGTGAGCAACTGCTGGCATCACCAAAGCTTATATCTAGAAGCCATCGCCCTTGGTGGGGTCTGAAAACCTACGGAGAACGCTGCCATACTCAAGAAGTTCTGGGAATAATGAGATATTTGATGAAAACGCTGAAACAAATTTTAATATTACTGGCGGTGGCATTAATTTGTGTCAGCTGCAAATCTCCTTCATCCATAAGCTACAATCCTTGGGCGGTTATTTCCTTACCCACAGAAGCGACCATGCAAGACATTGGCTTTACGGGGGATCTTAGTCATGGATGGATTGTGGGTAGCTATGCCACAATTTTTGAGACTCAGGATGGCGGGAATACATGGGAACAGAAAGGCTTGGATCTAGGAGATGAAAATTATCGCTTCTCCTCTGTAAGCTTTGCTGGTGATGAGGGGTGGATTGTTGGTCAACCCTCGATCATGCTCCATACTACTGATGGGGGTGAATCTTGGTCTCGCATTCTCTTAAGTGAAAAGTTACCAGGTTCACCCAACAGAATCCTGGCTCTCGGACCCAACTCAGCAGAGATGACCACTGATGTTGGCGCAATTTATCAGACTAAGGATGCTGGGAAGACCTGGAAAGCACAGGTAGCACAGGCGGTCGGAGTAACCCGTAATATTTCCCGCTCTGAAGATGGTAAATACGTGGCTGTCTCTGCTAGAGGTAACTTTTACTCCACTTGGGATCCAGGTCAGAGTGCTTGGTTACAGCATAATCGTTACAGTTCCAAGCGTCTCCAGAATATGGGATTTACCCCCGATGGTCGTCTGTGGATTCTTGCCCGGGGTGGTCAGGTCCAATTTAGCAGTGCCGAAGACCTAGAACAGTGGGAAGAACCGATCTACCCGGAAGTTTCCAACAGCTTGGGGTTACTTGACTTAGCCTATCGCACACCCAATGAAATTTGGGTAGCAGGTGGCAGTGGTAATTTGCTTTGTAGCTTTGATGGTGGAAAAACCTGGCAAAAAGACCGGGATCTTAGGGATGTTCCCTCCAATTTTTACAAAATCGTCTTTGTAACACCAGAACAGGGGTTTGTCATTGGTCAGAAAGGGGTTTTACTCAAGTATGAGCCGCCTACCCAGGAAGCTTAGGGCTTGGAAATCCCTATGATCGATGGCAGTCAGTTTCGTTTTATCTTTCTACATCGAAGATGTAGAAAAAAACGGCACTTAGAACTATTATAGTTATGGAATTTTAAACGGTTGTTGGTAGGAGGAATCTACGATGGCAGGTACAACTGGAGAACGTCCGTTTGGTGATATTATTACCAGCGTTCGTTACTGGGTCATTCACAGTGTTACTATCCCAGCCCTATTTATCGCTGGTTGGCTTTTTGTGAGCACTGGTCTGGCTTACGATGCGTTTGGCACACCCCGTCCTAATGAATACTTTACTCAAGAGCGGATGGAACTACCAATCGTTTCCGACCGCTACAATGCTAAACAGCAAGTTGAAGAATTTGCTCCATAAGGTTTTTTAGATAAAGGCAGACAATCATGACTAGCAGTAATCCCAATCAACCAGTTTCGTATCCGATTTTCACGGTTAGATGGTTAGCGGTTCATACCCTAGCCGTTCCTTCAGTATTTTTCTTAGGCGCGATCGCAGCCATGCAATTTATTCAACGATAGGAGAAACAATTATGGAGCGGAATTCCAATCCCAATAGACAGCCGGTTGAACTCAATCGGACGTCTCTTTACTTAGGTCTATTACTGATTTTTGTGCTTGGTATTCTGTTTTCTAGTTATTTCTTCAATTAACTGATTTAACAGATTCGCCTAAATCTCCATCTTAGAGAAGGCTAGGATGTAGACGGGAAAAGACTCTTAGTTAATTCCCTGGTAATTTCCGGTTAATCGGAAATTTACTACTTTGCTCCTGAAACGGAGTTGGACAAAACCCTTACCACTAGGGAGGCTTTTCAAGGAAATTACTAGTTATTAAGACTAGTTATTAAGCCTTCTATCGTTAACTGCATCTAAAAAAAACTTGATTTAAAATTGGAGGTATAAGCTGTGTCTGGAGGGGGAAGAATTCCTTTATGGATAGTTGCCACTATCGCTGGTACTGGTGTGCTCGTAGTGGTTGGTCTTTTCTTCTATGGTGCCTATGTGGGAGTTGGTTCTTCGATGTAAAGTAGACCAATTTCTTTGGTTAACACCCCGGCGAGGTTCCCTCGCCCACTGGAAGGTTCACCAATAGAAAACGAAGTAAATCCACAGGTGCGCTCTTGCCATTAAGAATTTAATTCTTAATGGCAAGAGCGCACCTAAGGTTAGTAAACAGATAACAGATAATCGCTGGTTTAACTTGAGCTGGCGGTATTTTTTTTGGTAATTAGCTTTTAAGACAGCTTGGCGGATAGAGTCTGTTGACAAGATTAAAGCCAATTTAACTAGTGGGGGGTCAGAACGGGTGCATCAATGTGATGTTTGTGGATATTCAACAACTAGAGATCATGCCGCTGCTGTTGTCATCAAGCAGCGTGGTTTAGAACAAATCATTACCCAAGGACACTGGGGAGTATAAAACCTCTCTGCAGTCGGTCTGCCGGGGAGTGAGGTGGCTCAACCTAGGTCAGAAGCGAAATCTCGAAATAGAACAACTAGGATTGCCGAGTAGTAAGATTGGGAAGCCCAGACTGTACCCGAAGGGTCAGTGTGTGGAGGATGTCACATGTTTATCAAATCTTGACCAGCTAATTCGGCAACAGTAATAATAAAGCCCCAACTTCCAATAAACAAAGAAGACCAACTATCCCAGCTAACGGTTTTCCTGCCAAACCCGTTATCCAAATTGGTCCACTGCCTGTGTAAGCAATTAATTCAGCTGAGTCCAAGCAAGTTAAACCCCAAATCCAACCAGCATGTAGTCCCCATGCTAAACCCAGGCTGCCTCCATCCACCCAACGGGCTAGGACTAATACCATTCCCATTAGCCATAATCCTGGTAACTGAGGGATAGTATCTTTTTGTTCCCAAACTAGGTGTAACAGGGCAAAAATCCCACTAGAGATGGCTGCTCCTACCCCGATCGAATACTCCTGCTTTAGTTGATTTACTAAGAAGCCACGAAAGACTAACTCTTCTGTAAGCCCAATCCACAGACCTAATAACATCACTGGCAGTAATATCGGTACCAAACGCTGCCAATTTTCAGAATTCCAGCGCACCCAGCCTAGTGATAATTGCCCAGTAAATATTATGATTAAGCTGAAAATACCTACTCCTAGTCCCAATCCTAAAGACCCTAAAACGCTTAATTTCCACTCCAATCCGTAATCGGAGAAGGGCACCCCCTCTAGTTGAGAAGCTCCCCATAAAATTAGGGGAGCAATTAGGTAAAGTGCTGCGAGTAGTGGTAACTTTTGGCCTGGTGCTAAAGGTTGATTTGGACGCCACTTTAAAACTATAGCTATAGGGAGAGCTAGGGGCAGCCACAAAACTACCCAAGCTAGGAAAAAAGTTCCTACCTTCAAAATAGTAGTTGACGTCATTAATGACACAAACGACCCATTAGTTGCCTGATCAAGAATAGCCATTGGCGAGATTTGCAAATTGCTATCAAAGTTACTATCAAATTACTATAAGGTCTCAACTACACTACCATAAGCGGCTGCTTTTTTCCTATGCCAAGTTGCCTAACGAGAAAGTAAATCGGGCTGCTTAATAATAGCCTGGTGTACCGACTCCTCAGGTAGTAGAAAGAAGATTTTTGTTTCTACAGGTGCGACAATAACCACGCGAATTTAATTCTTAATGGTAAGAGCGCGCCTATAATGGTTTTCACAAAGCAAAGTAGAGGCAAAATCTGCCCCAGGGTTTGGATTTAAGCTCCAGGTTCTGGTGTGCCGGAAACGAAACCTTAGTAGAGTGGAGCCTTAGTTAATAAGTTTTGACCCTTTTTCTCATAGCCAGTCCCCTGTAAAGGCTCCACTCTACTTACGGTAACTTCAAACCCCACGGTACCTTTTTTAGAATGGCAGACAATCAACTTTAATAAAATATCTACCTTATTCGTTTCATAGACTCCCAGATCGTTAGACGAAACCGAGATGCACGTATCATTCTTTTAACAGGTTTTTACGTTGTCTATTTATATTCAGGCAAGTTGGTTGTCTGACTTCCTATTATATAGGACAGCGCTAGTTTAGGGATTACCGACAACAGAATAAAAAAATATCCATTGACGAATAAATTCGCCAAGCAAGCTTATATCCCCCGGATCAATCACGGGGGCTTTACCCATCACGTCGCCAATAAATTCTTCAAAGCTCACGTCCCCAAAGAATCTTCATGGGGAGGCGTCGCTCGCCCCACACTTTCGTTTTTCATCCCCGCTCCCTTAGAGACGGGGGTTTCAAACTCGCAGGATTTTCTGTAAGAAGGATTACTTCTTTGCGGTGCGACCCCGCGCTTTGAAAAAGCGCTAGGGAACACGCACTAAGAGGTGGCTTTCTTTGCTTTCTGAGTAGATACCTCTTCAGATTCAAACTCGCCATCCACCTGCTTAAGATGGATATGCTTGTAGCCTAGTTTAATTTCAAATTCATCACCAGGCTCTAATCCCATGGCATGAGTGTAGGTTGAACCAATAACAATTTGACCATTCTTATGGACACTCACACGATAAGTCGGTTCACGCCCCCGACCATCTTTTGTGCCTTCTGGATCCAGGGGAACACCCTTGGCTGCTAAAACCGCATCATAAAAATCTGTTAAATTGACGCGGGTCTGGTCTGTTTTAGTTATAGTGTAATAGCCGCAACGCTTGGCTGTCTCTCGGCGAGGCAAGTGTGATAGCTCTTTTACTTTTTGAAGTAATGCTTTACCAGTTAGGGGAGTAGTTGAAATCTCTGGCATAATCTCACGAGATATCCTTTAAACTTCAGAGTGGTCAAGATCATTAATAGCCAAACTTTGGCTCTATTAAAAATATATCGTTAAATCTATCTCAGTTGACAAGATATTTTGGATCATTTGTTTAAATCTTTACGTATTTCAATACTAACAGATCAGACAATCCCTGCCTAACCCTATAGGGGCAGTAATATGATAACTATGAAAATAATCCAGGAAACATACCAATAGGATTGCACTCTTACACCAGAAGTCAACTAGCGAGGGATTTTGCTGACCTAGGGAGTAGTGAAACAAGTATGGCCTAATTATCAAGAGGAACTACTTACCTCAACCCTAGTCGTGTTGGTTATATCATCCCTTAACCTTACCGATTATCCTTGTATATGTTGGAATACTCAAGAGCTTAGTTTTATGCAAGTTGATTTTAAAATCATTCGACAGACTCAAAACACTGCTCCACTACTCCAGACTTATAGGCTAGATGTCGAGAAAGGAAACACGATTCTGGAATGCTTGAATCGTATTAAGTGGGAACAAGATGGTACTTTAGCTTTTCGCAAAAATTGTCGCAACACGATTTGTGGTAGCTGTGGCATACGAATTAATGGTCGCTCGGCTTTGGCGTGTAAGGAAAATGTGGGCAATGAATTGGGGAAGCAACAGCTCCCAGATCAGTCTAAAATTCCGGAGATTACTATAGCACCTCTGGGTAATATGCCAATAATCAAGGATTTAGTCGTTGAGATGAGCAGCTTCTGGGATAACTTAGAAGCTGTAGATCCCTACGTCAGCACTGCTGCTAGGAAGATTCCCGAACGGGAATTTTTACAGAGTCCTGAAGAGCGATCGCTTTTGGCTCAGGCTGGTAATTGTATCATGTGTGGTGCCTGTTATTCTGAGTGTAATGCCAAAGAAGTTAATCAAGATTTTGTCGGTCCTCATGCCTTAGCTAAAGCACAGCGTTTGGTGGTAGATTCTCGTGATAATACCACAGAAAATCGTTTGGAGAAATATAACGAAGCAATAAAAGGAGTCTGGGGTTGTACCCGCTGTATGATGTGTAATGCGGTTTGCCCGATGGATGTGGCTCCTATGGATCAAATTGGTAAGATTAAACAGCATATTCTTGAAGGCATTGAGACCTATGATAGTCGTCCAATCCGCCACCGCAAAGTCCTAATTGATTTAGTCAAAGAGGGAGGTTGGATTGATGAGCGTAAGTTTGGCTTGCAGGTCCTTGGTAACTCATTTCGAGATATCCAAGGTTTGGTGAGCCTAGGACCACTGGGATTACGAATGCTAGTTCGAGGTAAGTTTCCCTTGAGCTTTTCTCCATCAGCAGGAACATCACAAGTGCGATCGCTAATTGAATCGGTAAAAAATTTGGAGTCTGAAGGATCTGAGCAGCCATGAGTTCTGAAACACCCAATAACAGTGAATCATCTGAGGAGTCTTTTAACCAACCATTACCAGCTTTTGGTTGGACTCCCTATGCTGAGCAAATCAACGGCAGGTTTGCGATGGTTGCCTTAGTTTGTATCGTGTTACTGGAGTTGCTCACTGGTCAAGGTTTGTTGACTTGGCTGGGTCTACTCTAAGGAATTTCCAACTACTATATAATGATCCCGAGCTTGAGATTTCTTGGCTCTTACCATCAGGATTGTTGACGGTTGACCATTGACGGTTATACTACCTCTGCTGGGATTTCCTCCTTGCTCTGACGAGGCAATTGTTACGGCTACACAAATGTAGAGACCTAGCATGCTAGGTCTCTACAAGGCTCTTGGCAATGAATTAAATCAATTAATTAAGGTAATTTAACCGGAGTATTGCACCCGGATTTGGGATCAGTTGTGTTAATTAGATAGATTGTGGACCGCTGCTATACGAAAGTAGGCATTCTATAGATTAGTCTAGAGATTTAAGCTGTCTTACCGTTGGGGAAAGAGCTATGGGGCTTTGGAGTTGCTATCTCGCCATGACTTCCTGCTAGGGGAAGGTCTTGCTTAGCCATAGCTTGGCTGATGTATATTTCCTGCTGAGGCAGTGGGATCACAATTCCCTCTTCTTCAAATCTTTCTTTTATAATTCGGCTGATGTCACAATAGGCTGTCCAGTAATCCTCTTTCTTCGTATATGCCATAAACCAAATGTTAACAGCATATTCAGCCAATTCCCCAGTGTCGATCCAAGGTCCTGGGTCTTCCAATACTAAGGGATGAGAGTTGGCAATATCCTTAAGAACTTGGATCGCTTGAGTAATACTATTGCTGTAGCTGATCCTTACGGTGAGGAACATAGCGCGGACGGAGCTACTGGTTTCGTTGGCAATAACATTACCCCAGATTGAGTTGTTCGGCACGATAATGATTTTATTTTCCACAGTATTGATGGTGGTGCAAACTAAGTTGACATCCTTAACCGTACCTTTTACCCCAGCGACTTCAATCATATCGCCCACGTCGAAGGGTTTATAGAGCAAGATCATTAACCCATTGGCAAAGTTACCGAGAGTATTTTGGAACGCAAACGCTACCACAAAACCAGCAGCTCCAATCATGGCCATTAGTGGACCAATACTGACCTCTAAAGCAGTTATACCTAAAAGAATACCCAGCAAAAATAATCCTTGGCGGGTTATCCTAACTACGAACTGACGCAGCATAGCTGACATATTCGGGAACATCCACAAAGATTTCTCGAGCACTGTTCCTACAATCAGGGAGAGGATGCTAAAGCCAGCGACGATTCCTAAAAATGTGCCAATATTATTCGCCCAGCGGATACCTCCTTCTTTAGACTGGAGCCAGCCGACGATGGTAATCCAGGTTCCTTCAGTGTCGGTGACGTCAACCTTAATCCCACTGATGGCATCAATGTATTTGTTGTACAACTGAACATCACCGCCTTTAGTTTCCAGCTCTTCGAGTACCACCTCAAAGCGATCGCTTAAAGCAGTGCGTTCCTCCCGCAGTGCAGTCATATTGACTAGCACTTGCTTTTTAACTTCGGTCTTGGCCTCGACTGCTTCTTCTAGGTCTTGTTTAGCGTTGTCAAGTCCCTGTTGAGTCTTTTTCTGCTCTTGTTCATCAGTAACGATTTTGTTGCTAATTGTCCCGATCTTATCTTGAACCTTAGCAACATCCTCGTTTGAGGTTTTGGCTTTATCTTTTTCCTCTTCAGTACCTTCAACTGCTTTATCAATCGCCCCTTGCAAAGTTTGATCTTGCTTGGTCTTTTCTTCTTCTTTGACTGCTTCTTCTACTGACTCCTGAGCTTTTTCGAGAGCTTCTTGTGCGTCTTCAGCAGCTTCTAAAGCTTTAAGGCGATCCTTAGCCGATCCCTCAGTCTCTATTTTTTCCTTAGTATCTGTTGCTTCCTCAAGAGCCTCTTTGGCATCTTCTAGGGCATCAACAGCTTCTTTAGTTTGTTGAAGCTCTCGATTTTTGCGCTTGACAGCAATTTCAGCATCGCTAAGTTCTTTAACTTTAGTTTTAAGCAAGAACATCCACGCCTCAGCTTCACTATCCAGCTCATCCTTAGTCAAGGGCTTGAGCATTAGCTCTAGCTCATCAATCGGAATAGTTGGATCCTCAGTTGTAATTGCTTTCTCTAAGACTGGATTAGTGGTCTGTTTCGCTTGGACAGGTAACCACCATGCCCCAACCATTAAGAGACTGCCAAACAAAATGCTAATTTTCTTTTGTCGGTAACGAATCATTGGTTTTTCGTGTTAATAAAACGTTAATTAGGTGCGCTTGACTGTTGAGTGTTAACCAATGAAGATGTAACCTGTATAGTTTGGTTCACTGTTGAGTCTTAACCGTTGAGTGTCAACAGTTGCTCCCCCCATTACCCCCGAAGATCGGCAGAGCTGTAACATTGCTCGATTTAGACTAATGGGGGGCAGAGTAGCAGAGCAGCAGAGGCTAATTTTCCGCAAATATTCGGTTTTGACAGAATTTATCCCTTTATAATTCTCTGTATCTAACCCTAAAAGAAGACCCCGGGGGTAGTAAACACTCAACAGTCAACAAGGTATAGATAGCTTTTTATTGCTTCAAATCGAGCCATGTCCTTATTGTTGCCCAATATTTTCCATCAATAAACATCTTGAACAAAAATTTTGCAAAATCTTTGCTGAATACTGACTCCGCTTTTATCACATCTTTATTTCCCTGGCTGATAATTAATTCTTCATGGCTGCCATCATCCATAGCTTATTTATCGGTAATGGTATATTTACCAGCCGCATTTGGTATAATTAGCTTCTGTGAAATTCGGTAAAACCCTTTATTTGAATATAAATTATTATCGATTACTTAAATAATCTAGCCAAACTATTAGGGAGTAGGGAGTAGGGAGTAGGGAGTAGGGAGTAGGGAGTAGGGAGTAG